>JBLFXD010000573.1:0-5064 GCA_047611045.1 Planctomycetaceae bacterium
GCCGATCGCGGTCGGCGAGTCCAGCGACTTGAAAGTCGGCCAGAAAGTCTTTGCCATCGGCAGCCCGTTCGAATTCGACCATACATTGACCACCGGAGTCATCAGCGGATTGAATCGAACATTCGGCACGGCGACCGGAACTATTCACAACGCAATTCAGACGGACGCAGCAATCAACCCGGGAAATTCCGGGGGACCGTTGCTGGACAGCGCGGGACGCTTAATCGGTGTCAACGCGGTGATTTACAGCGAGTCTGGAGGCTCCCACGGAATCGGCTTCGCAATCCCAGTCGACCTTGTAAACGTCGCCGTTCCGGATCTTATTCGAACTGGTGAAATCAGCCGCCCATGGCTCGGGGTAGTCGTTCGAGAGGGCCACCAGATTGCTCGACCGCAGCGACTGCCAGGCGTCCCCGTCCAACAGGTGGTCCCGGAAGGGCCGGCCGACAAAGCCGGAATTCTTCCGATTCGGCGCGGTGAGGATCTTGAAACGCTGGCCGGAGATCGGATCCTGGCGATCAATGAAGACCCGATTCGAACGTCTCGCGACCTGCTCGATCTGCTCACTCGATACCGAGCTGGAGACTCCGTCACCGTCACAATTCTGCGAGAAGGACAGCAAAGGGATGTTTCAGTCATGCTCGAAGCGATGCCCGAACGGTAGACCCGTTCGATGATGGTGCGTGCAAACCTGCCACCATGCCGCCGCCCGACAAGGCAGAATCGAATTCTGCTTTCGAAGCCTCCATCCGCAGCGAACCAACCAATTCTGAACTTCCGGGACACACTTGAAAGCTGAATTCGACGCTCGAAGTCTCGGCCAGCAGTCGCCCGAATGCGAGCAACCGTCGCGGTCTCATGAATCAGCCATAGTGGACATTTCCGGCTTGCGTCCTGCAGGAATACGATCGTCCGCCACAACGTTTGCCAGTGGTCGGCGACGTTGACATTCAGACGGCAGGTAGTAGTATCAACTGGTTGGAGCGGCTTGGATTACGATGCCGGCAATGCACCACATTGAGTGTGACGACAACACTTGAGGAGTGTGACCCGAAGCCCACAACAGCCCGCCGTGTAACGCACACGATTGAGACCCCCGATGACTGAGAAAATCCCGAACATCGAGAAACATGGCGATGTTACATGCATTCGCCTTGGCCCAGAGTTCGAGAATCTCGATGAAAACTCGCTGGACATGATCCGCACCGCAATGCTCGACGCTGCCGCTGCTGCAGACCCGGCGCGAGTGCTGATCGATTTGCAATACACAAGCTTCTTCGGCTCATCTTTTATCGAAGTGCTGTTCCGAATCTGGAACCGGGTGAATGCAATTCCTGGCGGCAAGTTTGGCATCAGCGGGTTGACCGACTACTGCAAGGAAGTCCTCGAAGTCACACACCTCGACAAGCTCTGGAGCCTCTACCCCGACTTTGACGCAGCCTTAAACGATCTTTCAGACGGCTAGAACGATCGAGCTAGCTCAGGACGCGTAAAACTTCGACAATCTCTGACGCCCCGGCCGCACATGTTGCCGGGGCGTTTTTTTTACGACCCCGGTGAATCCCTGACAGCAGCTTCACATGGCAAAGCCAAAACGGTCATCTCGAAAGCAGTCTTCTGGCAGGTCTCGGAATTCACGAAAGCCCGCAACCGCAGAGACCGTCCCGCCATCAGAAAGTGGACGATTTCCAGCATTGATCTGGGGGCTGCTGCTTGCACGCTGGCTGATTCCGACTGAGGGCACGGCAGAGGGCGACACCCTTTGGCTGACCTCGATCGCTCTCGCTGCTGCCGCTGGATTCTTCTGGTGGAAATCAAGATTCTCTTTCGAGCGACTGCGTTTCGAGAAACTGGACGTTGCTGTCTGGCTGCTTTGCGGAGCGCACATTCTCTCGTCGCTCATCGTCATTCTGACCGAAGGCAACAAGCGAGCGGCCACCAACATGCTGTGGGAATGGCTCGCCGTCGCGGTCACGTTTTCACTCATCCGGCAAACGATCACGTTGGACTCTCGACCGAAGTTCCTGCGCGCAGTTCTGGTCCTGACAACCGCTCTCGCCTGCTACGGAATCTGGCAACCCACGTTCTGGTACCCGGCCAACCTTCGGGAATATCAGGAGCTGAAAGCGGAGATCGAGTCGGTCGAGTCGTCGCCCAATCTTTCACCGGAAGAGCAGTTCAAACGGCAACGAGAACTTCGAGCCGAGTTCGTATCCCGAGGCATCCCGCTGTCAGGGCCGGCGCAGCAGCTATTCGAACACAGACTTCGAGACAGCAAAGAGCCGTTGGGATTCTTTGCGCTGACCAACACGCTTGCCAGCTTCATGGCAATCGGTCTGGTACTTCTAGCGGGAACGTTCATCAGCCTGCTGCTTCCTGACCAGACGGAAGATGCGGCTTCGAAGATTGGCGGAAGCAACAATCGGGGCATCATGGTTGTCCTGGGCGTAGCGTTGATTCTAGTGGCGTACTGCCTTGTCCTCACGAAGAGCAGATCGGCGTGGGGCGGTTCGGTCGTTGGGATCGGAATACTGCTCGGCCTTTTTCTCATTAGGTCAAAGTCAGGAGCCGCACTGAAAAAACTGGTCCCGATCATCGTCGTCGGAGCCGTTGTTCTCTCGCTGCTGGCAGGAGTTGCCATCGCGACCGGCGCTCTGGATATTGAAGTCCTGACAGAAGCGTCAACGTCATTGAGTTACCGCCTGGAATACTGGGCGTCGACCTGGGACGTGATTCTTGACCACCCGCTGTTCGGCACGGGGCCTGGCAACTTTCGCGACAACTATCTGCGCCACAAGTTGCCGCAGTCGAGTGAAGAAATCTCTGACCCCCATCAATTCATCCTGGACGTTACCGCGAACGCTGGAGTTGTCGGCATGGCGGGACTCCTTGCGTTTCTCGCAGTGATTGCCTGGCTGAGCTGGAAGCTCTGCGGACAACCTGATTCGACTTCGATGACTGACTCAGTCCCCGCCAACGAATCGAGTCCTTCACAACGACCGTCGATCCGAACCGCAATCGGCAGTGCAGCCGCGCTCACAATTGGTGGCGAGTGGTTTTTTTCCGGAAGCGTTTCCTGGAGCATATTTGCCGTTTGCGCAGTCGCCGTCATCATCGACAGCGTGTTGACGATGCTTCTGCGACCGTCCTCGGATTCCGCCATTAGTCAGTTCGAGTTGCGCGTCCCTGCGGTCGCGATTGTCGCCGCCATCGTTGCCCTGTTCGTTCACCTGTCTGCCGCAGGTGGAATCGCCATGCCAGCCGTGATCGGAGTCGCCCTGGCACTGGCAGCCGTGCTGAGTGTCGACGCAGTAAATGATTCGGTCACAGCCGGCAGTGAAAATCCGCACTCAGAGCCCCTCGCCGCTGGCCACAATGTGGCGGCCGATCCAGCAGAGGATTTCCACAACGGACCCTGGCTGGCAGCCGCTCTATTTTCGGGACTGGCCGCAGTCGGATGCACGACGACGGCCTTCAGCCCGGTTCTTCAGGCGACGTCATTGCTTCAACTCGGCGACTACGACGCGATCAACGGACAACCCGTCCGCCGAGTTGTCAGCAGCTACAGACGCGCCGCCGACGCGGACACACTGACACCGCAACCGCACATTCGCCTGTCGCAGTTCTATCTTCACCAGTGGAAGCAAACTCGCGACCAAACCCACTTCGATCAGTCGATCGAGGCCGCTGAGCACGCCCGCTCGTTGTCGCCTCACAGTCCGCAGGTCGCTCACGAAATCGGCTACGCCTGGCTGGTACGAGCAAGCGGCACTTCAGCGAAAGACGACAACGCAATCGCCACGGCGGTCAAACAATTGCAGAACGCGCTGGAGAAGTACCCGACTCATCCGACATGGACAGCCGAAACCGCTCAGGCCCTTACTCTGGCCGGCGATGCACCAAATGCAGCCGCGACGGCCCGCCGGGCTCTGGAGCTTGACGAGATCAACCGAGGCGCCGGACACGTCGATCGTTACTTGCCTGACGACCTGCTGACCGAAGTCAAACGAATCGCCGATGCCGAGTAAGAGTTCGACCGAAAACGAATTCTGCATTTGGTCGTAGCCAAAATGGCAACCAGCGATAACAGTTGGGCATCTCTCCATTGCCAGCAGAAGTCGAGTTCACGCTCCCCCTGGACAGTCGAGCCCCAACGACGACTTCTGGCGTTGCACCGTTTTGAGTCGCGAAGCGACGGCAGCGTATAGCTGCGGGCGTCAGCCCGCAGAAATCGATGGGGAACAGCAAAAGCCGCGAAGCGGCGACAGCAAAACACTCTTCGCGCGACGTCAATCAGTCTGTTTCGCATTCGGAGTCTCTCAATCTGACGCCAGCGTTACGGCTTAGTTTGAGCCGACGCTTTGTGATGCTGCTCGATGTGTTGTCGTAAGAGGTCTTTGCCGTAGTCGTTGCCGTTGGGGGTTCGCATGACGGCGTGGATGTGGTCTTTGGTTGGCTTGTTGGAGCGGAACGGGGCGACTCGGCGTTCGTGGTCGAATTCGATCAGGATGGCCGGGCTGTGGATTCGGTAGTAGAAGACGCTGTCTTCGGAGGTGCCGCCGATCCAGGCGAGGAACGTGCGATCGAGGTGTCGTTTCACTTCGTTCATTTTCACTGCGGCGTGACCGTCGTTCATCGTGCCGACATATTCCTTCACTACGTCGAGGAGCAGCGCCTGCTGTTTGGCATCCAGCGTTGAGGCCGGGATGCCGGCGTAGTCCAGATCGACGTTGTCTTTGTAGGCCTGAGTTAACGCGTTGTTGCCATCCTTCACCGATGAAATGATGGCGACCTTCTGCTGGTCTTTGCTCAGGGACTGAATCAGTGCGAGACCCTTGTTCTGTTCGTCCTGCATGACGATCGTGCCTTTGAATCTGCCGCTCGTTGCATGCACGGGTTCGCTGCCTACGAAGACCGGCGACATGACAACCTGATCACCGAGCACGAAGTAGTTGATAATGAGATGGTGTCCGTCGATCTGCCAGCCCCACGGTTTGGTCGACGAGGGATCGCCCATGATCGTGATCCAGTAAAGCCACTCGCCATACTCGTCGAAGTTGTTGG
>JBLFXD010000574.1:0-5060 GCA_047611045.1 Planctomycetaceae bacterium
AGCAACGTTGACGGTGAATCCATCAACCGGCGGAATCTTTCGCAGCTCACGCTGAAGGTCTCTGACCGCGTGGCCCAGATCGCGATCTTCAACGTTGCCACCAACCCATTGAACCCGCTGTCGATCAAGTCGAGTGATCCCGACAGCCGATTCTTCGGAACTCACGGTCACCAGATTCTTCAGAGCAATGACCCGCCCACCCGGCGCGACGACGCCGACCTGTCCGATGTCTTCAATACTGGCGCGGTCGCTTTCACGAAGTCGCACGACGACGTTGTACTCGTTGCCGTCCTCGCGGAAGACGGTTGTGCGGCTTCCCTGAATGGCCGTTTCCAAAGTCTGCGTGATCTCGCTCACGCTGATGCCCAGAGCGCTGGACCGTGCTCGATCAATTTCGACCGAGATTTCCGGTTGACGTTCGGCCTGGTAAGCTTCGATGTTGATCAGGCCGGGCACTTTTTCCATCGCCTCGACGACCCGTCGTGATAATTCTTCGCCGGTCCTCTGATCGTGCCCGCGGACTTCGACCGAAATGCCGTCGCCGTTCGAGCTGAACATTCTGCTGCCGAACAGGTCGTTGCGGACTTTCACGTTGATCGTCATGCCCGGCACGGTGCCGATTTTCTCAGAGAGGTCTTTGCGGATCTCTTCGACAGTTCTCGTTCGGTTGTCACGTGAATCAAGATGCAGACTGAACCACGCTTCATTCCAATCGTCCGCATCGTCCGAGTCGTCACCAATGAACGATGCCGTGGTCTGAGACTCCGGAGTGACCCTGGCAATGATCTCTTCAACGATCCCGGCCTTCTCGGAGAGTCGTTCGAGGCGAATGCCTGGTGCCATCTCAGTATTGACGATGATGCGACCTTCGTCGGTCTTCGGCAGAAACTCCGTTCCCACGCGTGGGCTCAGGCCGGCAACAGTTATCAGACTCAGAATTAACACGGACGCGACGACCAGCGGAAATCTCAGACTAGCACCGAGCAGCTTTTCGTAGCACCACTCGACGGCACCGAAGGCTCGCGCGTTGATTCCGTGAAAAGCTCCCACGATCGCAGCCAGCCAACGAAACCGCACTTCTTCCGAATCAGACAGCAGGTGCGTCGTCAGCATCGGAGTCAGCGTCAGGCTGGCGATCAGCGAACAGACCAGCGAGAAGGACACGACGATCGCCAGCTCACGCAGCATGATGCCCGTCTGGTCGCCAATAAAAAGCAGCGGCACAAAAACGACGAGCGTCGTCAGCGTACTGGCCACAATGGCCGAGGCGACTTCGTGCGTTCCGTCGATCGCCGCCTCGATTGGGCCGAAACCGTCCTCGCGCTTTCGAAAAATGCTCTCCAGCACGACGATGGAATTATCGACCAGGAGGCCAATACCCAGTGCCAGCCCGCCGAACGAAATCATGTTCAGCGACAGACCGTAAAAGTAGATCAGCACGAACGTCGCCAGCACGGACAGCGGCATCGTCGCGGCAATGACCAGCGTGCTGCGAAAACTTCGGAGAAAGATAATCAACACGATGATCGCCAGCACTGACCCGTACATCGCCGCGTCCCGTACGTTGGCAATCGCCTGCCGAATGTAATCCGACTTGTCGACGCGAATGCTCAACGTGCCGTCCGGTGTTGACTCGTTGATCTCGTCGACCTTCTTCCGAATGGCCTCGCTGACGTCGACGGTGTTCGCTCCGGACTGCATGTAGACATAAATCAAAAGACCGTTCAGTCCGTTGATCCGAGTCTCTTCCGTGCGTTCTTCTTCGCCATCGATCACTTGGCCAATGTCTCGAATTCTGACGACGGCGCCTTCGCGCTGACGGATGACGGTGTCTGAAATCTGGTCGAGACTGGTGAACTCGCCACGGCTGCGGACCAGCATTCGCAAGTGACCTTCGTCGAGATCTCCCGCCGGCCGGTTGATGTTGTCGCGACCGAGCGCGTCGAGCACTTCTTTAACCGTCATGTCGAGCGACTCGATCTTTTGCCGGTCGAGATCCACTTGAATCTCTCGCCGAGTCCCGCCTCGGATGCGAATCCGAGCAACGCCGGCGGCCTGCTCAAGACGCGGCGCGATTGAGTTCTCAGCCAGTTGCGTTGCCTGAACTGGCGGAAGATCCGTCTGCAGCCCCAGATAGATGATCGGTGAATCTGCTGAGTCGTACCGGCGGATGTTCGAGGGCTCGACTCCGGGCGGCATGTCGTTTCGAAGTCGTTCCAGTCGAGCTCGAATGTCGCCGATGGCCGGGTCCAGATTGGTGCCCCAGGCAAACTGAACACGCACGCCGCTGGAGCCTTCGTAGCTCGAACTCGAAAGTCGCTCGACGCCTTGAACTGACCCGATTGCCTGCTCCATCGGCCGAGTGATCAGCGTTTCAACTTCCTCGGGACCGGCTCCGGGGTACAACGTCGTCACGCTGATGATCGGCCAGGTCATGTCCGGCATCAGGTCGACGCGCAAACTTCGGACCGACATCCAGCCAAGCAGGACGACAATCAGACACGCCATCGACGTGGTCACGGGTCGGTAAACAGCGAACCGGGTGAGAAACATGAGGCCGGGTGGGAACAGGCGGGAAGGTGGGATTGCCGAGGTTTCTGCAGTTTCCAGCAGACGCAGGCGGCGAGACGTAATCATCCGAATTCTGCGGTTTGACAGTGTTTGTCATCGCCCACAGAATCCAGAGCTTCGATCATGCCGCACAGTTCTGATTATCGCAATCGTTCGTTGCTAATGTTTATGCCGAAGCTGGCGTCCTTGGTCTCGCGCCAAGCCGCGAAGACGCTCAGAAAAGAAGGGCATTGCCGTCTTCCTGTACTTCGCGTCTTTGCGCCTTCGCGTGAGAAAATTCATCATCGCTGTTCGTTCTGTCTCTTTTTCCAGATGAGTAATCCATGACTGAATCCAAACGGCCATCAACTGTTCCCAAGGCCGGGCTAATCGTGCTGGCGATTGTCGCAATCGTCATCGGCGGCCTGTTCATGATCCCGCCGAGCGACGAGGCCAACGACCCGAAGCCACCGGATGATGCACTTGACCTCGCAAGAATCGCGGAGCTAAAGAACCTCAGCATCGCGCATCTGGAAAACAACGATCTGGAAAACGCTGAGTCGAGCTTCAAAGAGTTGATCTCGCTGCTGCCTGACGAGCGATTCGGTCAGCAGAACATGGCCATCACCCAGCTCCTGAGGATCGCCCCAGAGAATCTAAATCGTGCCGAGCATCAGGCCGAGTTTGATGCCGGACTCACACAAGCACGACAGACAATCAACGGACTTCTGCAACAGTTTCCCGACGATCCACAGGTTCACGTAATCGCCTCGCGGCTTGCCCTTCGAACTGAGGACCACGCCGGCGCAATGGCTGCTCTGGAGAAAGCCACCAAACTTGCTCCGAACAATCCCGCGCTCTGGTTCGGAGTCTTCGATGCCGGCCGATATTCAAGAGACAAGGGTCTGGTCGCCAAGGCCAACAAAGCACTCGCCAAGGCGTGGGAACTGGCGCCGAACAATCTGTACGTCATGCGCGAATGGCTCCCCGTGCAGGCTCGCGCCAAAGACACAACGATCGAGGAAACTCTAACCACCGCACGACAGCTTGTTGCACCGTTCGTCGAAAGAATCAACAAGCTCACCAACGTCGATCTTCACAGCCTGATCGACGAAGGTCTCGCCGCACTGCCGAACGACGAGTGGAACAAAGTCACCCGCAGCGCGATCGTCGTCGGAAACATGCTTCGACCGGAAGTGGCCACCCAGAACGACGCAAAGAAGGTCACGCCTCACTTGCTGGAATTCATCGTCCACGACTTCAGCGAAGATTTCTATGCCAGCAACACACTCCCGAAGCCGGCATTTTCGGAAGCCATTCCCGTCACCTTCTCGCCTATCGAAACTCCTTTCCAGAATCTGAAGGGCGTCAGACAAGCCCGAGTCGTCGACTTCGACCTCAACCACACTCAGGACGTCGTGATCGTTCAGGACGACCGACTCAGCGTTTGGGCCCAGAGCGAGTCTGAGCCGCCCACCTGGACAGAAGCCGTGTCGTTAAACATGTCTGAGGCCGGTCTGCCCTCGCAACTTTCCGGCATTTGCCTGTTCGATCTTGATCGAGACGCCGCAGTTGTTGAACACGTCTCCGGCAACACAAGACTGATGTGTGCCGACGCCGACCGGGACATCCTCGCGTACGGAAAAGTCGGCCTTATTGTTCTGCGAAACGAATTGATCACTGAAGGTGACAACTCTGGAACGCGAGTTTTGACTCCGGTCAAACAGAGCGAAGACTTCGCAGCGGTCAGAGATGTTTTCGCCGCGCTTCCCGTCGACTTCGACCACGACGGAGATCTTGATCTCGTCGTGTCTGCCGAATCTGGAATTTCACTCTGGTTGAATCTTGATGATTCAACTTTCTCGGAGCACTCTCAGTATTCATCCTTGCCGCCTGCTGACACACAAATTCAGAAGTTGATCGCCGTTGATTGGGACCGGAACGTTTCGATTGACGTTCTTGCGTTTGGCGAAAAGCAGTCGGGGGTCCTAAAGAATATTCTGCACGGCCAACTGCGTTGGGAACCGTTTCCCGAGGAATCAAACGTCTCGTTTGAAGGCAAAGTGGCTTTGGTTGACGCCGATTCAAATTTCTCATGGGACCTTCTGACGATTACCGGTTCAACCGAATCGAGCGGTGCGGGACAACTCACATGGTTCGGAACATCCAACCCGGATGCAGGCGTCACACAATTCAGGCACGAAACAAAATTTAAGGGGCGAAGTATGAATGACTTCGTACCTGGCGATTTTGACAACGATGGTTTCATTGACGTCGCGGCCTGGAACAACACTCTTGAAGAGAAACAAATCGCGTTCTACCGAGGTGGGCCTGATGCTGCATTTGAAGAGATCTTTGTCATTGATCTCAAACTGGAATCGCCGATCCGTGACTGCAGCACAACAGACTTTGACTCCGACGGAGACATCGACCTCATCGTTACCAGCGCAGGCTCCGTTGAAATTTTGATCAATGAAGGCGGCAACGCCAACAACTGGATCGACATTCCT
>JBLFXD010000575.1:0-5056 GCA_047611045.1 Planctomycetaceae bacterium
CTGGCTGCGTGGAATCCCGATCGATGCCGACCTGTCTCTGAATCTACTGGCGTCCGAGTTGGTGACTGCTGAGGCGGAAGCCAGCTCGGCAGCGGTCACGTGACAGGATGGAGCGGGACGCTCATCGCTGTTCTCCGACCTTCTTAATGATGGCGGAAAGCGACGCGATCATTGCTTAACAGAGACGAAAAAGCGTGTCGATGATCGGAGTCTTCCGATCGTTCTCCAGCATCGAAAGTTCGGAGCACTCGCGCCCGGATCGACGACGGGCGTTTCTCCCCAACAGTTCATTTCAAGGAAACAGATATGCGATATTTTCACGCTGGAATCGCGGCAGCGATCTGTGTGGTTGCCGTTTTTGCGGTCGGCGGTTGTTCGCAACCGAAATCGGGGACTTACTTCGAGCCCGAAATCACGGCCAGTCACGACGGGATTTTCTCGTCCGACGTCACTTTCTGGCTGAATTCAGTTAACCGGATCGACTGGAGTCGTGGTGACGATGACACTGTCACAAGTTCGAAAACCCCGGTCGGAACGGTGTTGCGCGACGTCACTCTGAATGTGACGGTTCACTACTCGCAGGGAGCCGATCACGAGACGCAGGCCTTCGACGCCAAATGGCAAATCGGCTCGAAACTCGTCATCAATGTTCCGAAGACCGCGACGATTCAAGGCTACAACATCAAGGGCACCGGCTACCTCTTCGACGAATCCGGAGTGTGTCTCGGCACAGTTCCGATCGACTCAGGCTTCCGAACGACGTCGGAGTGACAAAACCACCACCGCGGGCCGTCCGATGGGCGGCCCGCGGTGTGTTCACTTTATCTATCAGAGCTGGAAACAGCGGCCTCTTTTAACCCGCAAACTGACAAATGGCCCGACCAAAACACACGACAGTCTACAAAGGCCAATTCAGCGATGATTGGCGACAATTAGTCGTGCGGTTTAGCACATCGTCACCAGATTCGCCCCCTCGGTTCAGCGCTCCGGTCGCGCAGACCGATGCGAGTTGTGGCAAAGCTTATGAATCACATTGACTACATGCGGTGACGAGACCTTTCAGCATCGTGAATCAGATTGTCCGATGCTTCGGTGTATTCGACGAATGGCATTGCAGTCGACTGGAAGGCTGTTGAATACGCGGGCTTGCCGGTCATGGTTCTGTCGGTATCCAGTGGGCTCGACTCGTGAAGTTTTGTGTTTTCAGCAGCGTTGATGCTTTCGATTGACCGCGAATGCCGACCTCAGCCGGTTTCTGTCTTGCTGCTGCCTGCAACTTTTCCGAGGGCATCGCGGCGGTCACCTCCGCCTGACGTCCTGGCTGGATGGTGGAGTTTGGCATGTTTCGCTTCGCCAACAGATTGATACGACTGCGAGTTAGAAGGTGCGAATATCGACAGGTTGTCGGGCTGGTATTGGGATGTGTGGATTCTTTCTCTGGAGACGATATGAGTAGATCGGAACATCCGATTGTCATCTGGCGCTACGAGCTTCTGTGCGCCTACAGAAGAGGAGAACTACATCCATGAAGTTGCATCTGAAGAAACTTTTGCCGGCACCCAAAATGGTGCTCGGCGGCCTCGGAGTGGCGGGGTTGTTTACAGCATCGTGGCTGTTTGCCCCGGAGTCCGTGAGGCAGGCATCGGCCCAGGAAGTCGTCGAGGTCGAGGAAGTCGAAGAGCCGGAAGCGGAAGAACCTGCGGAAGCGCCGCTTACCGGGGCACTGGATTCAATTCCGGTACCTCTTCCGCCGAATCTCAGAGACTACGTTAAGAACAAAGAAGCGGCGATTCTTCTCGGGAAATCATTGTTCTGGGATATGCAGGTTGGCAGTGATGCGAAAGTGGCCTGTGCCACCTGCCACTTTCACGCTGGTGCAGATAACCGGACTAAGAACGCGGTAGCACCAAACGGTGGAGATTTCCGAGGGGCCAACTACCAGTTGACTGCTGCCGACTATCCGTTCCATCGCTTGCAGGATCCGAACAAGAAGCGAGGTGATGACAACCCTGTTGTCTTTGACACGAGTGAAATCACGGGGTCGCAAGGCGTCATTAAACGTGACTTCATCGACATCGTTAACGGTTCTGCGCTTGATGACGGAGTGACTGTACCAGATCCGGTCTTCAACATTGATGGTGTGAATGCGCGACAAGTCGAGGGACGCAACACGCCGACCGCGATCAACGCAATCTTTAATGACCGCAACTTCTGGGACGGTCGAGCGAATCGATTCTTCAACGGCGTGAACCCGTTCGGTGATATGGATCCCGACGCGAAGATCTGGGTCGCTGGAGACTTCGACCCGAACAACTGGAGCGTCGACGATAAAGGTAAATTCAAGAAAGGAAAACAGTCTGAGTCCAAAGACAAGTCACTCCGTCAGGTTCGCATTCTGCTCGATAATGGCTCCACTGCCTCACAGGCCGTCGGACCTCCGCTCAGCGATGTTGAGATGAGCTGGTTGGGGCGTTCGTTCCCGGACGTTGGTCGTAAGATGTTGCAGTTGACACCACTCGCACTGCAGCGAGTTCATCCCGACGATGGCGTGCTTGGAAAGTTTGTCAATAAAAAGGGGTTGGGTCTGAAGTCTGATCTGAACTATGCGGAACTTGTACAGAAGGCATTCCACAAACGATTCTGGCAAAGCGACGAGATCACTCCAGACGGTTACACATTGATGGAGCAGAACTTCTCGTTGTTCTGGGGCCTGTCGATCATGCTTTACGAGTCGACTCTGGTTTCGGATGAAACACCGTTTGACCAGTGGATCAAGGGCGACGAGTCAGCGCTCAGCGAGAGTGCTAAGGAAGGCTTCGAGATCTTCACGAACCAAGGCAAGTGCATTAACTGCCACTCCGGTCCGGAATTCACCGGTGCGGCCATCAGTCAGTTGCGAGGTGTCCTTGCCGATCCGGATGAGCCACTGATCGAATTCATGCAGATGCAGATCGGTCCTGAAGCATTTTATGATGGCGGCTTCTACAACATTGGCGTTCGGCCGACTCAGGAAGACCTTGGCGTAGGTGGTCGGCATCCGGTTCTTGGCCCGTGGTCACTGGCTCGTCGGGTTCAGGAAGGTCAATCGCCGGACCTCAACGGTCAGGACATCTCGATTGGTCCCAATGATCGCCTTGCTGTCGACGGTGCATTCAAGACTCCGGGTCTGCGGAATGTCGAATTGACTGGGCCATACATGCACAACGGAGGCATGCGAACTCTTGAAGAGGTCGTCCTTTTCTACGCTCGTCGAGCGGATTTCTTTGAAGAGAACATTGACGACCTCGATCCCGATGTGGATGGAATTGGTCATGTTCGTGGCAAGCCGGAGCGAGTTCAGGCTCTCGTAGATTTCCTGAAGGCGCTGACGGACGAACGTGTCCGAAGACGTCGTGCTCCATTTGATCATCCAGAATTGATCATCACGAATGGTCACACCGGGACCGATGGCGGCGTCGCTCTTGACGACGATATCGTGATCGAAGCGGTTGGTCGTGACGGGGGGGAACCACTGAAATCATTCGAGGAGACCGTTCAGTAATCTGAGCAGAATTCTTCAAGCGTACCCTTAGACGGGGCCGTTCTCGAAAGAGCACGTGCCCCGTTTTTTTTGTTTTCGTAGCGGGCCACGCGACTCCGCGTCGACTGCCGTGCCGGCAATCATTCACAGGAACCGATTCCTCGGCGCACCGTCGGCAACATGTTGCTTTCTGTCATCACGAACGATGCCGCGACACTACACAATGCGACGACGAACCATTCCCATCACGCAGCGTAAGTCTCATGGATGCAGCACTTTCGGGCTGCCGTTAGCAATACCGCTTTAACCTCTGGCACTCTTCCTGCTCTGAACTGTTGACAGAACTCGACAGTCGTACTTTCAGAGACGGGAACAGTGATGGACGTTGCAACGTTGCTTGTGCAGTATGGAGTGCTGTCTCGGGACCTGGTTGAACAACTCCAGGCCGCCGATGCCGGTGCCAGCCGAATTGATCGAGCCGCTGTCGAGTGTGGAATGGTTGCCGAAGAGGATGTCCTGCGATCACTGGCCGACGCATTCGGGATGCAGTTTGTCGATCTGACAGACCGCGAAATCTGTCCGGAACTTCTGCACTGTTTTTCGAGTCAGGATCTCTTTCGACATAACCTCGTCCCTCTCGAACAGAACGGACGCTCGGTCGTTGTCGCGACAGCTGATGCACTCAACCTTGAAGCGATTGACGAACTGTCTTCAGCAACTGGATTCAATCTCGAAGCCGTCCTGGCCTGTTCAGAACAAATCGCCGGACAATTGAAGAAGACTCTTGGAGTCGGTGGCGGAACGGTTCGCGAGATGGTCGCGCAGTCTGGTGTGATGCTCGACACGGTCGACGGCGATGCGGACGATATTGACGACGATTCGCAATCATCATCCGTGGTGAAACTTGTGAATGAGCTGCTGGTCGAAGCGGTAAAGCAGCGCGCGTCTGACATTCACCTGGAGCCGGAAGAAAACCGTATCGAGATTCGCTATCGAGTCGACGGAGTCCTGCGACTGCAACCGGTCCCCCCTGAGATCCACCGTTTCAGAGCCGCAATTGTCAGTCGGCTCAAAATTATGGCCAAGCTGAATATCGCCGAGAAACGATTGCCACAGGACGGTCGAATCAACCTCAGCGTTGCCGGACGAGATATCGACATTCGCGTTTCAATCATTCCGATGCTGCATGGCGAAGGCGTCGTGATGCGATTGCTTGACAAATCGCGAACCGATTTCAGCCTGAGTGGAGTCGAATTCGGGACATCGGAAATTCGGGAACAGTGGGACGGACTGATTCGACGCCCTCACGGAATGGTTCTTGTCACGGGCCCAACCGGTAGCGGCAAGACGACCACGCTTTACAGCTCGCTGGCCGAAATTCGGTCACCCCAGACAAAGATCATCACAGTTGAAGATCCCGTTGAGTACGACCTGCCGGGCATCAGTCAGATTCATGTTCAAAGTCGCATTGGCCTGTCCTTTGCCGAAGGTCTTCGCAGCATCCTTAGGCACGACCCGGATGTCGTCTTGATCGGC
>JBLFXD010000576.1:0-5038 GCA_047611045.1 Planctomycetaceae bacterium
AACTCGCCCCGGCGTCGACGCCTTCGCTTCGAAGTACCAATAGAACCACGGATTGTCGCCTCGCAGATCAGGAGCTACGTGAACGGTACCGCCTTCGTTCTTTGTCACAGCGACGTTGCCGCCTGGAAACTCGGAGTTAATGAGAACTGCGCCGTTGCCAGCAGCTTTCGCGAGCAACGGTTCCGCATAAATCCCGAAAATGACCAGCACCACCGCCGCAACACGGAGGACACTGCGGTTACACGGCGTTGAAACTGCGTTCGGCATCGAGTGAGCCTCCGTCATCAATTCGTGAATATGAACCTGCCCTACAACCTTCTTCACTTTGTCCTGAATGCCTCGGTCGCGGCGATGCCCTGGATCAGGCTTCGGAGCGTGTGGCCGTTCTGCTGCATTTGCTCGACGAGACTAAGGACCGTCGTGCGGTCTGATGCTTCGAGTGTTCGGCCGAGGGCGTACATCAGCAGTTTCTCGGCCAGTGCCCGCTCAAAGCGGTCGGACTGGGCGACGAGGGATTCCTTAAATTCTGCGAACGACGAATACTCGTCGCCATTGGGCAGTGTCCCGTGGCACTCGATGTTCGGTCGGTTGTTGCCCCAATCTCGCAGCGGCTTTTCACCGTCGAGCTGGTCTCGCCACTGACCGATCACGTTGAAGTTTTCCAGAGCCAGGCCGTACGGGTCGATACGCCGATGACAGTTGCGGCAGGTCGCGACGTGTCGGTGCTTTTCGAGCCGCTCGCGGACAGTCAGCACTTGACCACGAAGATTGGGTTCGACCTCGCCCGCATTCGGCGGTGGGGGCGGAGGCGGATCATTGAACAGCACGTCGAGAATGTACTTGCCACGTTCGACGGGCTTGGTGCGACTTCCGTCGCTGCCCCATTTGGAAACGCCCGCCATCGTGATCAGTCCGCCCCGCGGGCTGTCGGCGGGGAACGAAACGCGTTGAAACTCTTTGCCATCAACTCCATTGATCTCGTACCACGCGGCCAGTTTCTGGTTGGCCATCGTCCAGTCGGAATCCAGAAAGTTCAGTACGCTGAGGTCATGCCGCAGCAGCTCGCGGAAGAACTCCAGCGGCTCGCGATTCATGTCTTCGCCGACGCCGACAAACTGGTTCGCGTAGTAGTCAGGAAAAATTCGTTGGTCCGGTGGGAAGCGGTCGAACTCGCTGATCTTCAGCCATTGCGCCGCAAAGTCTTCCACCAAAGCGTCCGAACGCGAGTCCTGAATCATGCGATCGATCTGCGCGGCGAGTACGTTCGGCCGACGCAGGCTTCCCGACGCGGCGTGCTGAACCAGTTCGTCGTCGGGCATGCTCGACCAGATGAAGTACGACAGACGCGAGGCCAGTTCGACATCGGTCAGACGACGCTGCTCGACAGTGGCGTCGGGCTGAGCCGGCTCGAAGAGATACAGAAAGTCGGGCGAGCACAGCATCGCTACGAACGCCGTTTTGAGAGCCTCTTCAAAATCCTTGTCGTTACGGAGTTCTTCCTCGACCACCGCAACCAGCGCGTCGATCTCGACATCCGCGACCGGGCGGCGAAATGCTTTCGGCAGATAGCTGGCGATGATCCTTCGACTCGCCGAGAGAGCGTCTGCGGTATTTGCCGGTTCATATTCGTCACTCGGATCAGGTCGATCTTTGCCAAGTGATTCGTAAATGAGCTTCCGGCTTTCCGGCGGCCAGCGTCCACCAGCAGGTCCTTCCAGTTCCACATAATCGATGTAGAGCTTGGGAATCGACTCCAGGTCCATCACCTTTTTGACGAACTGGCTCCGGTGGTAATTCACACTGTAGACCCCTTCCGCTCTCGCTCGTGCACGAAGCTGACTGGCTTTCTTTCGGTTACCGGCCTGGAACTCCTTGTCGGCCGTTGAGCCGAGCAGCATTCCCACGAAATTCGGATCCGTGAACCGTGCCCCATCGACAATGGCGACACCCAACTCGCCACCCAGTGCCGCGCTGAGTACCGCGCGTACCTCGTAAACTTTCGGCTGATCTATGGGAGCATCCACAAGCACTCGCCCCATCCGACCGTTGGCTGCTTTGGTGATGTCCATGTAGACGGGTTTGCCGTCCGATCCCGGTCTCGCTCCGGCGCGGACGCGAACGATGTACTCACCATCAACCGGCGTCCGCTTGTCGTTGTAAGGGTGCAGCAGTCGTGCAAACGTCCGAGCGTTGCTGGCGTAAATCACCATCCCGTCTTCAGCGAGGTCTGCGTGCCTGGCATCCAGGATGTAACTCATTGCCGAATCAGTTGTGTTTTCAAAGTCGAACCGCATCGTGCGGGACGGAGCTTTCGGCGGACGAGTCGCGACTGCTTTGTCCACAACGAACCGAGCCACCTCGACGTACTTTTCCATCAACGACGGATCGAGCAGCAGCGCTTTGCTGAGTTTGTTAAACCCTTTGATCGAACCGTCCGGCGGAAGCATTTCCTGGGGACCTTCGCCCTCGAAGAATGAGATTCCAAACAGATCTCTCACTGTGTTGGCATATTCGTTCCGAGTAAGCCGGCGCAGTACCACGCGCCCACCCGTACTCGAAGCCAGCGACGTCACTCGACCAAGTTCTGAGGTTATCCATTCCGTGACCGTGGCCAGCTCGTCACTGTCCGGACGAGGCTCATCCTTCGGCGGCATCTCGCCCAGGTTCAGACGGTCGAGAATCTCGACCCACTTTCCGGCTGGCTCGCGGCTGAAGAAGTCTGCCGCGAGGGTATCCAGCCGCAGATCGCCTTCCGCAAGACCGGCTCCGTGACAGCCGTCGCAATGCTTTGCGAAGAATGGTTTCACGGCATCGTTAAACGTAGCTGAGTCAGAAACCGGCTCGGGGACTGAACCGGCTGAAGCGGCCTGCACATTGCTGCCTGACTCACCCGCCTGGCCTGAGAGTCCGCCGGTGACCAACACCGCACCGACTACCAGCACAGCGCAGACACTGAATCCCGCCGAAAATCCTGCTTTCACGGATGTGTTCATCGAAGGGCCTTTACCACACTTTCAGTCGCTGAATTCGTGAAACTTCTAACGCGTCGGAAGTCTCGCGACTTCGGCTACCCTGGGAATCGGCACTGACAAAGCAGTGCGTCGAAAAATCGTAGTCGAATCGGCGACGCCGGATCGAGTCTCGCGGACATTCTGCTTCCCGCCCTCATACACTGGCCACAACAACCGTTGCCGTCATCTGATTAACTTCACGGCGAATCGCTTCGTTTCAGCTGGCCGACCGAGACAGCGTTAAACGATCACGGGGCCATCCGGAGCACCTATACCAGGCAAGCCCTTTTGAAACTGCCGAAGGCCAGGACACACTTTCCTTTCTTCCCGACAACTGTGCCCGTTGAAGCGTTCCAGCGCTGAGTTCAGCACAGGCGATCGTTGCGGTTGGTTAGTTGAATTGGCACTCTACGTCGGCACTTTGACTGACGGAGATTTGAATCATGCAACAGTCCCACTCTGCGGGCGCAGCATCGGATGAAGACGACTGCGCGGATCCCGGAACCGGCCGATGCATGCTCTCGCTGGCCGTCTGCGTTTTCTCGCTGTTGTCAGTCGCCGCGATGATGTGGGCATCTGATGGCGATCGCAGTCTGCCGCTGGAACCAACCAGCAAGGACGTGATTGCCGAACTGCATCGACTTGGCGGTCGAGTCTGGGCCGACGAAGCTGGGCGAGTGATCCGCGTCGAACTCGCTCGGGTTCCGATTGGCGACGACGACCTGGCGATCCTCTCGAAACTGCCGCATCTGCAGTGGCTCAACCTGCGCGGCATCAACGCGTTCAAGGGGACGCTGTCGAACGACGGCCTGCGTCACATCAGCGGGCTGACTCAACTGCGGATGCTGAATCTGAGCGCCAATCGTTCCCTGAACGACCCCGCGCTGTTTCACATCAGAAATCTGACGCGACTGGAATTTCTTGAGCTCACTGGGACGAGGGTCGGCAACGATGGACTCATCCACCTGCGAGGTCTGTCCCGTCTGAAACGGCTGCTTCTGCCGTCTCAAACATGGCGACGTGGCGACCACGGTGAGCAAATATGGGTGCCGGGCGGAGTCACCGTCGACGGACTGGTCCATCTGGCCGGAAGTTCGATCGAGTATCTCGATGGCTCATTCGGTGGAGACGAGATGTGTGAACGACTCGGAGCCATCCCCAACCTGAGTCACTATCACGTCACCTGGGACTCGCCCTCTGACCGAGATTTAATCCATCTGCAAAACTGGAAACGAATGGAAGCGTTTCAGGTCGATCTCAGTGATGGCTGGAGGGACTCGTCTCGACTGCACTTGTTGAAGGGACTTTCGAACCTGCGGACGCTGGATCTCTCCGCCGCGAAGATTGGAAACAATCCGGCCGACTGGTCAGGGCTGGCAGTGCTCGGCGAACTTCGGCAACTTGATGGATTGCGGTTGAGCGGTGTCCGCGACGACGCGCTGGCCGCGCTGCCGCAAATGGAATCGCTACGCCGGCTCGATCTGACGTGTTCGACAATCACCGGCAGCGGTTTTGCCGCACTGGCCAGGTTTCCGAATCTCAGAGAACTGGCGTTGGATCGATTCACCGTCACGGACAAGGGCCTCGCACAGTTGCGACACGTGCCGCAGTTGCAGGTTCTGCACCTGGACACGACGCCGTTTCGCGGCGAAGGCTTCTCGTGGATGTATCCAGGAACCGAAGACAAGACCGCTGCGGACGTGACGTTTACGATGGACGGCCTGCGACACCTCAAACATCTGCCGAATCTGCGAGTGCTGCTTCTGAACGAGGTAGCAGTCACCAACGCCGGGCTGGCCAATTTGCGGCATGTGGAAAGCCTCGAAGTCCTGCACATGCAAAACCCGAAAGTCACCGACGCGGGCCTGGTCCATCTGCGTGGCCTGTTGAACCTGACAAATCTCAGCTTCGACGGTTCAACAGTGACCATCGACGCAGCCGCCGAATTCCACAAGCAGATTCCGACTTGCCACATCAGCGACAACTGGTGCTGCGGCTGCCTTGCGTTTTCTCCGATCGATCCGAAT
>JBLFXD010000577.1:0-5035 GCA_047611045.1 Planctomycetaceae bacterium
AGTTTCCTGGTGAGCGAGTTTGTCTAACACCGGATCGTACTTTCAGTCAACGTAGAGAAATCGGCTCGAACTGAGCAGGGCCTGACAGAACACTCCGAGAGCTTCGCCAGCGGTCTCTTCCGCTTTGAGCTTTTGGTCAGCTTCCGCGACCAGCGTTCGTTGTGAATAAACGAAGTCGGAAGCCTCTGAGATTTCTTCTTCAGAGGGAGCGTTCGCGAAGACCAACTGCCACGCCAGAGCGACCTGCAACGGCACATCTTCTCCCACATCGTCGATCACTCGTTGAGCCAACTTGTTGGAATGCTCGACGGAAAAGTCGCTGTTCATCATGAGCAAAGATTGCGGTGTGACCGTCGAGAAACTTCGGCGGTCGCAGTTGGGGCTCATCGTCGGAGCGTCGAAGGTTTCAAACATCGACAGTGTGCGAGACCGGCGAACCTGCACGTAAACGCTGCGACGAAACTCTTCGCCGGCCAGATCGATTGTTTTCGTCGGCTTACGTTCTCCGTCGAGGTTCTCTTTGCCGATGACGACTCGACCGACTTCGTCTTCCATCACCGGCACAGCTTCGCCATACAGCTTTGAGTTAAGTCGGCCGGTAACCGCGAGGACGGCATCGCGGAGCACCTCGGACTCCAAACGCCGGACGGGATACGCCGAGTAAAACGACGGCTGTGAGTCAGCGTTCGCAACGGGCGAATCCAACATCGACGACTGCTGATAAACGGTCGACGTCATGATCAGTCGGTGCAGATGCTTGACGCTCCAACCGTTGTCGATGAATTCGGAAACCAGCCAGTCGAGCAGTTCGGGATGCGTTGGTCGCTGGCCAAGCACTCCGAAGTCGCCGGGCGAGTCGACTAATCCTCTTCCGAAGTGGTGCATCCAGATTCGGTTGACGATGACTCGGGCAACAAGGGGATGTTTGCCGCTCGTTAGATGTTTTGCGAAAGCCAGACGACGACCGGTGCTGGGCAGTGAGGGATCGTTCTCGCCGATTTGTGGACCCCCTCCCAGAATCGAAAGGTCTCCGGGCTGGACTTTGTCTTTGGGCTGCTCGTGATCGCCTCGGTAGAAGACGAAGGTTGTCGGCACGGCGGCGGCGACTTCTGTCAGGCCTCGCAGGAAGCCTTCTTTCGGTTTGGTGCCGCGAATCTCGGCGGCTCGGTCAGCGTAAGACTTCAGGTCGACCGCCGCCTTGCTGGATCGTAGCTCTTTGGCTGTGTCGATGTCACGTTGCAGTTCGGCGGCGGCGTCTGGATTGAATTTCGAAAGCGTGGCTGCCGTGACCAGAACTCCGGGATGGTTTGTGAGTAATGCCTTCTGGGTCTCGTCCCGCTTGTCGGCCGCCGTGTTCAATGCGGCTTCGACTTTCACTCGCTGGTCTGCGGGTACCTTTCCGAGTTCACTCTGCAGGGTCTCCGCGATAAACGTTTTCTCTTTGACGACGCGGTCAGTGTCGAGTTTTCTCGCTCGTTCATCGCGGCGGCGATCGTAAAGGTAAAGCGACCCGGTGCTGATGCTGGCGACGCTGGGGTACTCTTTCAGTAGGGCCTTCTGGTCGTCGTTTCGTTCCTTCGCGACGGTTCGATAGGCTGTGCGAAGTTCTTCACGTTTTTCCTCCGGAACCAGTAGTAGCTCTTCCTCAAGAGTTCGCGTGATGTACCCGTCTGCTTTCTTCTGCCGCTCCTGTTCAACGACGACGGCCTCGGCTTCGATCTTCTTTGCCAGTTCGATATCCGCGTCCGTGTAGAGCGAGATTTGTCGTACGGGCGGCGTTCGCCATTTCTTCCAGTCGAGTCCCGGTTCGAAGATCGCTCGCATCCGGTAGTAATCCACCGTGGGAATCGGGTCGTAGCGATGATCGTGGCACTGGGCACAGTTCACGGTCAGGCCGAGCAGCGATGTGCCTACAATCTGCATCGTGTCAGCGATGACCTGGTTGCGAGCGACCGATTGATCGATCCCGCCAGATGCCGTTCCGTCCGGAGCCATTCTTAAGAAGCCGGTTGCGGTCAACTTTTCAATCGCGTCCGGTGTCATGTTTTTATGCGGCAACGGGATCATCTCGTCGCCGGCCAGTTGCTCCCGGATAAACTCGTCGAACGGCTTGTCAGAATTAAAGGCCCGAATCACGTAATCACGATACCGGAACGCGTGACTGCGGACTCGATCTTCGTCGGTATAGCCTTCCGAGTCGGCGTAGCCGGCAACGTCGAGCCAGTGCCGGCCCCAACGCTCGCCGTACGCTGGCGAGGCCAGCAGTTGATCGACCAGACGTTCCCAGGCATCGGGCGATTGATCTTCGGCAAACGCGGCGACGGCTTCGGGAGACGGCGGAAGACCAGCAAGGTCGAACCACGCTCGGCGGACCAGTCGAAAGCGATCGGCGTCGTTCGCGAACGTTTCGCCGGTTGCCATTTCCGCGAGCAGAAACGCGTCGATCGGAGTCCGCACTTGACTCGCGTCAGACAGCGTTGGGATGGCAGGTCGTCGGACGGATTGGAAGGCCCAGTAGTTTCGCTCTTCCTCGGTGAAGAGTGGCCCGTCACCGATCTCGGTCGGTTCCTCGCGAGCGGTCTTCGCACCTGACTTGATCCACTCTTCGAGGATCCGGATGTCCGCTTTGCTGAGTTGCTTGTCGTCGCCCGGTGGCATCTCGCCACTGAGGACTCGTTCGAGGATGTAACTTTCGGAAGGGTTGTTCTCGACGAAGGCCGGCCCGGACTCGCCGCCAGCCGCGATGAAGCGCCGCAGTCGTAAGTCGAGGCCGCCCTGTTTCTCGCCAGCCTCGCCGTGGCACTGGAAGCAGTGAGCTTTCAGGATCGGCCGGACATGACTTTCGAAGGTCACATCAGAGCCAACCGACGGGCTTGCTGAGAGAACAAGAAGCACAGGCAAAAGGGGACGCAGCATGATTCGACTACCGCTGGGAGGAGTAAAGCGGCCATTGTCCACCACTCGACGCATCAACGCAACGCGATGCGAATCGCTTCACTGGATCATGCGGTGCCCGAGGCAGGTTATGACATGGGAAGGACAAGCATGGGCGTTGTAATATCAATAATTTTAATCACCGAACAGCGCCGATCCTTATCCGAGACTCAGGCTGAACAGCCTTTAGCACGAATAACTCATCCAGCAATTCCGGGAATAGAGCCGGCGTTCGTTTTGCGGTTGGATTGCACGTCGCGATCGGCCTGCTTCGTGCATGAACGCACGTTCCGAACCAGGCACACACGGGGACGCCGTGGCATGATGGAGCGATACCCTGCAAAAGCTCAAGAAAAAATAGTACGCCCCTTTTTTGTTTCCAATTCGACAGCAGACTTCGCAGGAGTTTTTAGAGCGTGTGAATCGATTTGTTGGCCTGTGGTGAGAAGGCTGCTCGGCTTTTGCGGATGCCGTGAAGTGACTTGAGTTTTCGGCGGCTGGCTTCGCGGGCCAGGCTTTCGGGGTTTCCGGCGGCTCGGTGGAACAGTCGACCGAAGTCTTTCATCAGCGTCATCCAGCCATCTCCACTCATGCCCAGACGAGCCATGATCGGCGGCAATGCAGCCGGAATCGTACCGCGTTTGCCGTGTCGCAACTGGCGGCCTGACCAGTCGAGCAGCTTCAGATAGTCCTGTTCGCTCATCGACAGGCAGCCACGGTTAGACGCTCGCCTACGTGGGAGAACTTCTGACTCAGCAGCGTGGTCCAGAGCGAGTTCCACAGGGCTTAGCCAGCTTCCACGTCGAGTTCGTTGGCTCTTTAATTTGGTGGGCGCCGTCGCTTCGTTGCTTGACCGCAGCCCCTCGTCCTTCGCTCCTTTCAGTCGTTCAAAGGCTGATGTGAACTGGCTGGACTCCGGCGTTTTCGCGATGCCGGCTCGGATCGGATTCAGATCGACATAAGCCATGCACGCGGCGACAGCCGCCTCATCGAGTAGTGGCTGACACTTATATCGACCCTCCCAGAAACGCCCCGTGCATTCGTCCTCGCGGTTGGCCATGCGAGCGACCGGTTCGGCCACGCAGCGCATCAACCAGCCGATGTTCGACAGACGCCTGCGGATTTCGGCCAGCTTCTCCGGGTCGGAACTGATCATGGACAGGTCCGAACTTCGAGGATCTGCTGGCTCTCCCGAATCATCGCGACGCGTGGGAAACAGGTTCCACCACCGCCGAGCGACCTCGTCATCCGACCACGACTTCACGACGTCCGGCCGATTCCGCAGCACCACGTGCAAATGGTTACTCATCACCGCAAATGCCAGCACATCAATGCCGAACACTCCCGCGAGCAACTCCAGGCGATCCTGAATGAACTGTTTCCGATGATCAAAACATTTCCCGGAAACCTCATCGGTCCCGCATAGAAACGCCCGCCTGACACACCGATTGATGCAGTGGTACACGCCAACTTCGTCTTCATCCACCACAAACTTGCGAGGCATACGAGCCATGACTGTCCCCTCCCGAATCCTTAATTCTCGTCAAGCTGCCGCCCAGCTTGACGAACGACGTAGCAATCTACAGAATCCGAGAGTCCATAACAATGGGTGGCCCTGTTAGTTTTCAATCGTCACTGAGATTCGTGACCTGGCAAGTCAATCTGAAAGGAACGCTCTGAGGCAGGAGTGCGAACATCTGAAGCGGCAACTGGATGACCGAGAGAACATCGAAGTGCTTCGGCATAAGCTGAATGAGGTCGCCGAGGAAGCGGAGTCTCTACGAGATGTACTTGCGGCTACCTGTGCGGCGCTTGGCGGAGTGATGGCTGCGAAAAAGAAACAAGATCAAGCTGACGCTGAGCGAGCAGTTGAAACTTGGATCGAGGAGACTCCTGCTCGACTGAATGGCTTGCGAGCCGGATGGGGGACGCATTTTTCAGCAATCGGTGCGCCGTCAAATCAACAGATGGATGTCGGACGAGGGCAACACCATCGAGCCGCTGGGAAACTCCGCCTCTATCGTGAACGAGTGCTGGAACTCCTTGCTCGCCTCGACTGACTTTTGCTGGACCGGTTCGTGCGTGATTGGTGACGTGCTAT
>JBLFXD010000578.1:0-5029 GCA_047611045.1 Planctomycetaceae bacterium
GCTGCCAGTGGCTCACGCTGAGTCTTGCCTTCGACGACTCCGTCAAGCTGGACGTGGTCGCTGACTACGACAATAAAGGCACACCGGAATTGTGGCAGCAATGGCTGCAGGTCGCAGAATCCGCTCGACCGTCTGAGCAATCGCTCCCGTCCGACGCATTATTTGCAATGAGCGGCCAGGTTGCTTCGCCGAGCATCTCAGCCATGATCCTAAAGGCTCTGCCGGCACCGGAAAACTTTCCGAAAGACCTTCTGCAGGCTCGGCGAGTCGCTCAGGGATTACTGCTGGGGCTGGACCCGGTCGCTGACGTGTTACCAGCCATTGGTCCGTCCTGGGTGTTCAGCATTCAGTCGCGAGATCCGGAAGTCTCGACATCGTTTCCTGTCGACTCTGTGTTGGCGATCGAAGTGAAGTCCGACACTCCGGATTCTGCAGCGGTCGGAAACGAAGAGGCCGTGTCACTCGAAGCGGCGCTGGACAGTTCTCTGCGTTCGGGACTCGGAGTCCTCGCCGGCGTTCACAATGTTCACGCGACGGGGCAGAAGGTTTCAATCGTCAGGCAGCGAAAGGTCAACGGTGCGACGATCCATTTCGCAGACCCGGTGGCCTACTTTCAGCCGGCCTTTGTCATCGCAGATGGGCATCTCGTTCTGGCCACAACTCCGGAACTTTGCGAGTCATTCCTGAAGTCATCTTCGGAAGGCAAGAACGAAAGATCGTCGGAGATTGGGAATCTGCAGAACGTGGTAGCCAGCTCGGTCGCGACGCGGAAGATGATGGTCGATCAAAGGGATTGGTTCATCCGGCAGGCTCAACGAGACAAAGTTCCCGAAGCAGACGCACTGCAACGGCTGGAGCAACTTGATCAGTTTCTGGCGTTGCTCGACCGCGCGTGGATGACGGCCAACGTCGATGCGACTACGCTGCGGATTTCGGCAGGGATTGCTGCGGATGCTTCGTCAGGTGAGGCATCGCCGTAGTTTTGGCGAGTCCCGGTCGGATGAGAGCACGTTTTGGCGTTTGTAAGGGTGATCGGCTACGCTTCGCTCCGTCATAGCTAACGCTTTCTGAAAACGTTCCGCTCGAATCAGCCGATCAATGTCACTCCTCAATCCTGCATTGATTTTTGGGCTCGCCTGTGCCGCGATTCCGATCGTGCTGCACCTGATGATGCGGGCCAAGCCGAAGAAGCTGCTCTTCCCGGCGCTGCGTCTGATTCAGAAACGACGACGGCAGAATGTCCGGCGCATCCGACTGCGGCACCTCTGGCTGCTGTTGTTGCGAGTGTTTGTGCTGTCAATTCTGGTCGCGGCCCTGATGAGACCGTCGCTGCCCGCTGCTCAGTACGGGCTGAATTTCAAGGAGTCGCTGACCCTCGCGCTCATTCTGGCGGCGGCTGTCGCGGCATACTTTCTGATCATGGCTCGATGGCGCAAGCAGGGAGTCGCCAACCATGTGCTCGCGTCGCGGCGTACGTCACTGCGAGGCATTCTGGGAGTTGTCGGGCTCTTGCTATGTCTTCTGCTGATCGGCTGGCCTTATCAGCAACGGGTCGCGGCGGCGATCACCGCTCCGCTGCCGGAAGTGTCTCCGGACCTACCCGTCGCAGCCGTCTTTCTGTTCGACACTTCGCAGAGCATGGAGTACCGGCAGGATGGAAAAACGCGGCTGGATGAAGTCAAGGTGCTCGCGAACGAGCACCTGTCGACGCTTCCTCGGCAGAGCCGCATTGCAGTGGCCGATTCGTCCGGAACATTGCCCGTGCTGTTTCAGGCGGACGTCGCCGGCGCACAAAAGCGGATTGAATCACTGGAGACGTCGCCGAAATTCGTCGCACTGAACGATCGGCTGCGTGCGGCGTTGCGGCTCCAGGAAGACGACCGCAAACGCACCATGTCGGCAGCGGGGCAAAGCCCGACTGGACCGGCGACGGACAGGCTGATTCGCGAGGTCTACATCTTCACCGATCTGTCCCGGTCAGCCTGGACCGAGGCGACTGGAAAACTGCTGCGTGAAGAACTCGAGCGTTTGGCATGGGCGAGCGTTTACCTGATCGATGTCGGCGTCGATGAACCACGCAGCATCGCTCTGACCGGTTTGAAATTGTCGGATGAGGAAGTTTCGAGCGATGGTGAATTTGTCGTCGAGGCGTCAGTCGTTTCCCAAGGATTCGACGGCCAGGAAGTAATCGTCGAGTTTTACACACACGGTTTGAATAGCGAGCCGGTCGAGCGGGGGCAGTCGACGGTTGTGTTAAAGAATGGATCCGGGCAGCCGCTGCAGTTTGCCGCTGAGGTAACCGACGAAGAGATTCTCCTTGGAGAGATGCGACTGGTCACGAGCGACCCTCTGGCGATCGACAATCAGCTCCGATTTACGATTGGCACCAGACCTCCGCTACGAGTGTTGCTGATCGCTCCCGCCCGGAACGCAGGTGCTCAAGGCGTCGAGAACGGGCCAGCGTTTGTGCTGTTCACTCTGCTGACCTCGTCTGGAGTCGAGGTTGAGTTTCTGCCCGCTCACAAATTTGATACCGCCGAGCTGACCGCTACGGACATCGTGGTCCTTGTGAACGTGCCGGCACCGTCGGAACGTACCTGGAAGCAGCTCCACCAGTTCGTTTCGGCAGGCGGTGGCCTGATCGGATTTCTCGGTTCCGCAGCGTTCGATGGGGGAAGAGGAATCCAGGTTGGCGCGTGGACGACTCCGGAGGCTCTGACAGTTCTGCCCGGCAAGCTCGACGTCGTCAGACTGTTTCGTAATCCGTGTGGACTCGACGTTAAGGACACGGGAAACCCGCTGCTGGCAGAGTTCGATGTCCAGGGCGCGGCGGCGGACGTCGCGCAAATTCCCGTCTGGAAATGCTGGCACGTTGAACCGGCTGACGACGCACGAGTGATGGTCCGATTTACCGACGATCGCTCGACACCGGCCGTTGTCGAGCGAGGCATTGGAAGAGGCCGTGCTGCACTTTTTACAACGGCGGGGAATCTGGCGTTTGACGAACGGAAGCAGTGGAATCGTTTGCCTGCCTCGTCGCCATTCTTCGTTCTCGTCAACCGGCTGGCGTTGTTCATCACCGGAAGAACTGATGCAAAGTTCAACTTCTCCGCAAACGACGCCATCATGCTGGAGAACGATCGAGAGCGTTCGATTCGTGACTACTTATTACGCAAGCCCGCCGGGGCTCAACTTCCGGGGAGCGTGGCTGCGGATTCCGGTTCAATCTGGATCGAAGATGCGAACGAACTGGGCCACTATCTGATTAAACCAAAGGGCGACGGTCGGGCAATCTCGTTTTCGGTGAACCACGACTCTGGCGAAAGCAACTTTTCCAAAGTAACGACCACCGACCTGGACAACCTGCTCGGCGAAGGCCGTTACAGCGTGGCTCGCGATGTTGAGAGTCTGACTCGGTCTGTGACGGCCGGGCGACTTGGAGTTGAAGTATTTCCACTCATCCTGGGAATCGTACTCATCCTGTTCTGCCTGGAGTTGCTCTCGGCGAATCAATTTTATGAAGCGGACAACGAAGCCGCGTCGGATCAGTAAGCTCGCCTGCGTTGCCACCAGGAACGCTCGCAACGGCGATGTCGGGAAGTTTCTTTGTTGACCCGGACTGAGCATTGATTCTTCTGAAATCCAGGTAAAATGAGCCGACGCACGCGATTGGACTGATGATGCGGGATCTTGATTGTTGCCAGGACTCGCCCCGATCGGCACAGCACAACCTTTCAGACGGATGACCGGTTTGTTCAGCGCACCTGATAGAGTTTCAACAATAATCAGAGAGAGTGCTCTCTCGTACTGCTTAACAGCGTTATGTCTGATCGTACTGATCTGGTCCGCATTGAAGTTTCGATCCTGGTATCAGGGTGATTCCGATCCTGAGGCTGACCAAGCTGAATTGCTGCTTCAGTTCAAGGATCTGGAACGTCGGGGTGAGCTGACCGACCAGGAATTCCGATCCATTCAAGGTCAACTAGTCGACGATTCTACCGATTCATGCGTAGTCGATACTGACACCGACTGCGGGCTGCAGAGTTGAGTTGACACTGACCGTCGCACGGACCGCGACTGCTTGTAACTGTCAGGGAATCTGACACCAACCAAGGCGTTGCGGACTGGTCGGACTCATGGTTGAGTTCGGCAATGGAATTTACGGCGTGCGAACGGCCAGCGTGGCTCGACCGCCAGGCACCATTGAGATCACCGATCGCGAGCTGAATTTTCCTGGCCTGATCACTGGCCAGAAGAATCCAAACTCGTCGAGATTGACACCACTGAAGGAAATCGAATGCCCTCAGGAAAAGACTTCACAACCGGAAAACGAACTGCTAACGGCAAGAAGAATGCGAACTGCTCATTCTGCCGCAAGAGTTACCGCGAGGTAGGCCCGCTGGTCGAAGGGCCAGACGACGTCTACGTATGCGGCGACTGCATTGAGCTCTGTCAGTCGATCCTCGAACAGGAAAAGCGACGACGCGGCGAACCTCAGCAGCTCTTCACGAAAGTACCGACTCCGCGAGAAATCGTTGGACACCTCGACGAGTACGTTATCGGCCAGAATTCGGTCAAACGAAGCCTCTCTGTCGCGGTGCACAACCACTACAAACGCCTGATGCTGATGTCTGAGGCCGACACCGATGTTGAGATCGAAAAATCCAACATTCTGATGATCGGACCAACCGGTTGCGGCAAGACTTTGATGGCGAAGACGCTGGCCAAGTTCCTGCAGGTGCCGTTTGCGATCGGCGACGCGACGACGCTGACTGAAGCTGGCTATGTCGGCGAGGACGTCGAGAATCTGCTGCTCAAGCTCCTCAACTCTGCCGATTTCGATGTCGAAGCCGCTCAGCGAGGGATTATCTTTCTGGACGAAATCGACAAGATCGGCAAGACGTCCGGCAACGTGTCGATCACTCGCGATGTCTCCGGTGAAGGTGTCCAGCAAGCACTTCTGAAGATGATCGAAGGGACGGTTGCCAATGTTCCTCCGCAGGGCGGACGAAAGCATCCTGAGCAGCAC
>JBLFXD010000579.1:0-5027 GCA_047611045.1 Planctomycetaceae bacterium
AAACGGCCCGCCTCGCTCGGGCGGCAACGGCGTCCAGCCAAGCAGCCGATGAATCGTTCCTGCTGAAACCTGCGTCAGCGCATCATGAACCCGCTGATCGACGTGCAATTGCTGCGTCGCACGGCCGAGCGACTCGTTCAACCGCTGAGCCGCTTTGCCGGTCGGAGCCATCAACAGAATCCGCAATTCGCTCGGATCGTTCCCCGCCGCCAGATGCTGGAGCAACCTGAGGGCCAGCAGCCTGGCAACCGTCGTCGTCTTCCCCGTTCCCGGACCGCCGGTGATTACCGAAAACCATCGATCGACCGAATTCGCCACCGCCAGACACTGATCGCGACTGCCAGCGTTTTCCCGGTCAGGAAATAGCTCGGCGATCTCGCTCTGAAGACGAGCGTCGTCGAACGGTAGCGAATCCTGATTCAGTCGGTTCGCGATATTGCCCGCCAGCCGTTGCTCGAAGTACCAGTATCGGGCGAGGTAAAGCCGCCGCCGTCCAACATCCAGCACCAGCGGCGTCGAGGCTGCTTCCCAATCAGCGTCTCGTTCAACGACTGTCACCAGCGGACTGTGCTGCAGACTTTCGATCCACTCCGTTTCGGCCGGCCAGTTATTGTATTGCCGAATTCGCGAATCCGTGTCGGATGTCGGAAACACGATCGAGTGAGCTGTTGGCAGGTCGAGGCAAACGTGTCCCCGCGCGAGTTGCTCGCTGCACAGCACCGCCGCCAGCAGAACATCCGGACTCGCCGCGGCATCGATCCGCTGCAGAGTGTCGCCGAATGCCTGATGGATCGGCGACAAAACTCCGTCGACAACCAACTGCTGAAAGGTCAGAGAAGTGGTGAGAGCACTCATTCTGCAGGCCCTCCATCAAGCGCATCGGATAGCGTCTTCACAAACTTTGCTTCCGGTCGAAGATGCCAGACCCCGGCCTCGGGCGGCCCGTCCGTCGGGAAGCCTCTCAGAAATAGATAGACGACTCCGCCGAAGTCTGTTTCCAGGTTAAACGACGGCAGCCGCTGTTCAAGCAACCGACCGACCGCCACCGAGTACAGACCGGCTTGTAAAAGATAGTCGTGCTCAAACATCGCTGCCCCAAGACACTCGGTCGAATAGTCCGAAACGCTCGGTCCGAGAAAGTTCGTTTTATAGTCAGCAACGAACCACTTCCCGTTTGCCTCAAAGACGAGGTCGACAAAGCCCGCCAGGAAACCCTGCAGCCCGGCAACGGACATCGCTCGAACTCGTCTTCCGTAGTCGTGCAGCAGCGAGTCCGTTGACGATTCGAATGCCTCGGCGAGTTTCCGTGTCGAGAATTCCGCCGAACCGCCCAGCCTCAGCAGGAACGGAACCTCCGCGGCCAGACTGCGAGATTCAATTTTCGAGAGACAACATTCGTCGTCGCCGAGTGTCAACGTTTCGACGAGGCAAGTTGTCAGCGTGGCAGCCAAAGGCTGCAGCCAGCGATTTTCCAACTGCATCCGCTCCATCGTCGGCGCAAGCAAACCAGTGACACGCTGAGAAATTTCTTCACGGAAAGCATCCAAGACGCCGCCCGATTTCAGTGCATTCTCAAGCACGGAGTGCACGACGTCGCCGACCTGTCGCCCGCCAGGCATCGTCGCCAGCGGGACTTCACCCGCCGTGTTCGAAGTTAGTGATTCCGTTTCGCTCTGAGACGGCACGGTCAATGAGTCGCGATCCACAACGTCGTCAACAATCCGGCCATTCGTCGACGAAGCCAGCGCCGTGAAACTCGTCTGCGACACCGCTGAGATTATTTTCCGTCGCACCGGTCGTGAAGCGAGCTCTTGCTCGGAGTGCTGCTGCTTTTCGTAGCGGACGCTCGGCCGAGGTCGCGACAACTCTGATCCGCTTCGGACCATCGCTCTGTCGATACCGAAACTGTTGACCCACTCGCGAAGGCGACGTTCCAGTTCGGTATCCGATGAATTCTCGGGAAGATCGCCGAGCAGAATCTGACCGAGCGCCGAGTTGCCAGAATTCGCCGCAGCCGCCCAGTAAATGTGACATTGATGTTTCGCTCGCGTCAGAGCGACGTAAAGCAGACGTCGTTCTTCCGCTTCACTTTCCTTCTGATCCTGTCCCTGGCGAACGGACAACAGCTCCGAACCGACATCGATTTGCGGCGCAGGCAACATCTCGCCGTCGGCTCCGCTGCGCGACATCACGACGGACGGGTCTTCCCATTTACGAACCGACCATAAAGCCGGGCAGTAAACGATCGAGTATTCCAGCCCTTTCGATTTATGAATCGTGCAAAGTTGGACGGCAGCACTGTCGGTTTCGAGGCGGAGCAATGCTTCTTCATCTCCGGTTGACCCTCGACTGAGCGTCTGCTCGAACCATCGCAACAATTCATCGGGACCAGAATGGGCTGTCGCGGCCTGTCGATGGAGCAACTCTCCCAGGTGGAGGTAGTTGGTGATCTGCCGCTCGCCGGAAATTTGGCCGGCCAGCCGAGCGATCGTGCCTTCGTCACCCAGCAACCGCCGCCACATCACAATGAAGCCGTCGCGTTGCCAGAGCGTGTGCCATTCCAGCAGCCGCTCGACGAAGTGCGACAACCGGTCGCTGTCGTCGCGCAGCGAATCAAGTTGCGAGGCATTCAGCCCGAAGACCGGCGTCTGCAGCGAGTTGAACAGCCGAGTTAAGCTCGTCGTGTTCTGCACGGCTCGCAGAACATGCAGCATGGCTTCCGCTTCGGCAGACTCGAAAACGGACTCGTCAGTTTGCAGAACAGAAGCGACTCCTCGATTAGCCAGTGCCTGCTGAACTTGTCGCAATTCTCGGCCGGTCTTGCACAGCACGGCGATGTCCGAAGGCTCCAGCCGCCGCCACTCGTCTTCGCCCGTGCAGATTTCGTCGTCTGATTGAAGCTGCGAGACGATGTCTTCAACCAGCCGCTCGACAGTGACGTCCAGCGCGGCTTTACGCGACATCGCTTTGTCGGGTTCCTGGTACTCCGGCCTGGGAATCAACGAAACGGACATCGCCGGCCCCGGCCGAAACCGGTCATCGTACTGGGCGAGGACTGTCGGCAACGGAATGTGAACATTGAGAAACGGGTTCGAGACGCTGTTAAAGACCGCCTGCACCGAATTCACCAGCGACCGGTCCGACCGCCAGTTGGTGCCCATGTTGTGTCGGTGCTCGGCTGGAGTCTGCCGCTCGGCTTCCAGGTAGGCGGCGAGGTCGGCTCCGCGAAAGCGATAGATCGACTGCTTCGGGTCTCCGATCATAATGAAAGCGCGGTCGACTTCCGGATCGGGAATTTCAGCGGCCTCGCGGAACACGCGACTGAAGATGCGATACTGCACCGGGTCCGTGTCCTGGAATTCGTCGACCAGTGCGACTCGATATTTCTCTCGCAGCCCTTCCAGCAGTAAATCCTTCTGCCGCCCGTCGAGTGCCTCGTCAACTTTGTGCAGCAGATCGCCGAAGCTCATGATGCCACGCTCGCCGCGACGCTTCGCCACGTGCTCCCTGACGAACTGCCCGGCACGAGCGAGTAACCGCGTTTCAACATCCTGCTGCCGCTTTGAAAACTCGCGAGACAGATCGGCGATTTCCTGGAGCAACGTGAAAGCCGGATGCTGTGGCGTGCTGCCGACGAACTTTTTCATCGTGCCGGATTCCAGCCCGCCCTGAGTGAGACGATTCTGGTCACCGTCGAGCTTCTCTTTCTTCCAGATGAACTCGGCCAGCGATCGCGAATCGACCAGCGAATCAATAAACGCCATCGACCGGTCGATCTGCTCCGGTTTTCCGTAGCTCGTTTTCTTCAGCACTCCGTCGCGAATTGCCGTGTCGACCAGCTCTCGAACGCCGCCTCGCTGTTCGACCCAGAGTTTCGCGAGCTGATCCAACAGACGATCGGCCGACGTCAGGAAGTCCGAATGCAGCAGCTCATCGAGATCGCCGCCGTCCGGCACAATTTCCAGCGACGGGTTATCCATCACCGTGTCGGCGACCTTTTCGATCTTCGCGTACAGCGAACCAGTCAACGGCAGCCACCGTTCGATCAGCGAGTCCTCCGCCGTCCACGACTGTGCGACGAAATCGTCGACCCCTTCCCGAATCTGCTCATCCAGCGACGCCACCAGCTCGACGTTAAACCGCGTTCCGGATTCGAAGACCAGTTCCTGCAACACTCGGCTGCAGAACCCGTGAATCGTGAAGACCGGAGCCTGATCAAAACTCAGCAGCGCATCTTCAATTCGCTCGACCACGCGCGATGCCGAATCTTCATCCCACGCCCCACCCTGCTCAAGCAGCTTCACGAGTTGGCCATCAACGTTCCCCGTCCGGTCAGCCGCTTGGGCGTCGGACTGTTCGGGAAAAGATCTCAGTAACTGCAAAGCCTCGTTCAGCCGCCCGCGCAGTCGGTCCCGCAACTCCGCCGTCGCCGCCTCGGTAAACGTCGTGACGAGAATCTGATCCGTCGAGCAACCGCCTTCCAGCAGCAGCCTCAGATAAAGCGTGGTAATGGTGAACGTCTTCCCGGTCCCGGCACTGGCAGCAATGCTGTGCACCCCGGAAAGAGGCATCTGCAACGGATCAAACATCGCGATTCCCTACTCGAAGCGTAACACGACGCAAGCTACTCGACGGGCCTGATGAGTGCATTCCTCGACGTGGAATGGGAAGCTCTTTCTTCCAACGATACGATCCGCAACCGAAGCTGATCAAAGTTGGCGAACGACAAACCTGTAAAGACTCGTCATGCACCGATTCTGGTTCCTTTTCGGTGTTCAGCTAACAGAACGTGTTTCTATGACGCAGAGGACAAATCGATTACGAAGTATCGGGCGCTGGCTGACAGCGGCCAATGCGGTGGCGACCCTCGGCTGCATGGGTGTCCTGTTTGTGCCGACGATCTTTTCGGGCCCTGCAGCGACCGAGATTCTCACGGGCATACTTCTGGCAGTTGCCTTAATCGTTTGCAGTGAAGTTCCCCACTTGCTTTTCTGGTGGCTGCTGCGCCGGGACCGATCAAAAATCAC
>JBLFXD010000580.1:0-5014 GCA_047611045.1 Planctomycetaceae bacterium
CACAACGCCGTGCGGACGTTTTCAGCAACGGCATCGCCTTCTTTTGAAGTCTTACTTTTATCTTTCCTTTCGGCATTCTCTTTTGAGTCTTTTGGCAAACTCTGCTCGGACACACCGTACATCGGAGCGGCTTCCGGATGGCCCGCGATCGACCGCTGAGTAAACGTCGGCAGGTCGCCATGTGGAGCCGTTGGGTCGGCTTCTGCGAAGAACGCTTTCTGATCAGACGTCAGGTGCGGCAGCGAGTCGAGCGGCAGCCGCAGCCCCACAGGCGAGTCACCAGGTACCAGAAATAATTCTTCGGGACGGACGGTCCACGGTCCGCTGACCCAGCGTTTTTTCGCCTGCCACCATTGCCGTTGGAGCGGCATGATGAATCCCGTGGGTGCTCCAAGTCCATTCTCAAAGACACGCATCAGTCGAGCACGTTCTTCCGGGTCTTTGATTCGCGGGTCGCCCGGCTCGATATTCTCCGGCAGCCGCTGCTCTTTCCAGAGGTAGTAATAAATGTCTTCAAAGGCCGGCACGATCCAGTCGGCTTTTACGCCTAAAACTTCGGCAAGATGTGTGCTGAACTGCTTGGCTTCTTCCACTCCGAAGCCATAGTCGTGCTGTTCGTCGGCGATCAAATCAGCATTGTGCCACAGCGGTTTTTCATCTTTTCGCCAGAGGACTGTCAACGCCCAGCGAGGAAGCGACTCACCGGGATACCACTTTCCCTGCCCGAAGTGGAGCAGCCCTCCAGGGGCGAATCGTTTTCTGAGTCGATGTAAAAGCTCGCCTGCGAGTTTGCGTTTCATCGGACCGACGGCTGCCGAGTTCCATTCTTCGCCATCCATATCGTCGATCGAAACGAAGGTCGGCTCGCCACCCATCGTCAGTCGCACGTCGCCAGCGGTTAGTCTCTCGTCTACCTGATGACCGAGTTTTTCAATCGTTTCCCATTGTGAATCGGAGTACGGCTTCGTGACACGCGGGTCTTCGTGGATTCGCGTGACCGTCATGCTGAAATCAAACTCCGCCTCGCACTTGTCGACGCCACCGCTGATTGGTGCGGCGGTCGACGGCTCGGGAGTGCACGCCAGCGGGATGTGCCCTTCGCCTGCGAACAGTCCGGAAGTCGGATCAAGCCCGACCCAGCCAGCACCCGGCAGAAAGACCTCGGTCCAGGCATGCAGATCAGTAAAGTCCACCTCGGTTCCGGAAGGACCGTCCAGCGACTTAACGTCAGGCGTCAGTTGAATCAGATAGCCCGACACAAAACGCGCAGCGAGTCCCAGGTGCCTTAAAAGCTGCACGAGCAACCACGCAGAGTCCCTGCACGAACCACGTTTCAGCGTGAGCGTTTCTTCCGGAGTCTGCACTCCCGGTTCCAATCGCACGGTGTAATCGACGAGGCTCTGAATCTTTGAGTTAATCGCGACCAGAAAGTCGACGATGCTTACCTTCGACCGATCGATCGACTCGACCAGCGCAGCCAGCTTCGGCTCGACCGGGGCTGTTTCGAGAAACGGTCGAAGCTCGTGAGCGAGCGACTCTTCATAGGCAAATGGGAATTCGTCGGCGTACTCTTCGACAAAGAAGTCGAAGGGGTTGATGACGGTCATCTCGGCGACGAGATCGACTTCGACTTTCAGTTCCTGCGCCTTGTCGGAAAACACAAATCGAGCCTGGAAGTTTCCGTGGGGGTCCTGCTGCCAGTTCACGTAGTGATCGGTCGGCGTGACTTTCAGCGAGTAACTCTTGATCGGCGTCCGACAGTGTGGAGATGGACGAAGTCGAACCAGCTGCGGCCCAATGCCAACGACCCGGTCATACTGATAGTGAGTTACGTGATTGAGCGCGACGCGGATAGTCATATCGATTGTTCGATCAGGTACAGCGGACAGTGTTCAATGGTTGGAGTCAGTCAGCAGCGGATTAACAAAGTGTGCCACTGGCTCTGCCAGTGCTTGCTGGAATCGGCGTTTGCCGGCAGTCTCGCACTGGCAGAGCCAGTGGCACACGTCAAATTAAGTCGTCAGTCAAATTTCAATGGCCAGTTATCGCAGCCTGCATATTTGTACGTACCGCGTGGCCGAGAATGCGGTCAGGCAGCGGGTTCCGGATCGATAAAAGTTTCGCTGATTCCCTCGCCAATCAGATTCAGTTGCGTCTGCAGCGAATCGACGAACTCATGCAGTCCCTGGTTGATGATGGATTTGACGTCGCAAAACGCGAGTTCCGCTCGCAGTCGGCCGAGTCGCTGTTCTGCGACATTGACGAAACTTCCCGGTACGGAACCGGAAATTGCGTGCAGCGAATTGTCAGCTTCTGCAAGACAAAATCGAATCGCTCGCGGAAACTCGTCGTCAAGAATCAGAAACTCGACGATCCGCTCGACCGTGATGCCGTGATACCGCTTTCGGTACATTTCGAAGCCGCTGACCGATCGCAGCACGGCTGACCATTGCAGGTCGTCGACCGGGCTGCCGACGTCCTCAACGTGAGGCAGCAGGGTGAAGTATTTGACGTCGAGAATTCGTGACGTCTTGTCCGCTCGTTCGAGCAGTCGCCCCATGTTGGAAAAGTGCCAGCCTTCGTTGTGCGACATCGTCGCGTCGGTCACTCCGTTGAGCAGATGGCTGTAATGCTTCACTTCGAGAAAGAAGTCGCCCGGTGATTTCTTGACTTCGTCTGAATCGGCGGCGTCACGCACGAAATGATAGAACGAGTTGAGCTGTTCCCAGGTTTCCGACGAGATGGTTTCTCGGATCGACCGGGCATTCTCCCGAGCGGCTCGAAGGATGGCGACGATGGAGTTCGGGTTCTTGCGGTCGAACGTCAGGAAGTTAATGACGTTCTGCTCGTTGTAGACATCAAACTCTTCCTTGAATTTCTCCTCGTCGCCGGTCGCCCGGACGAGAGGTTCCCATTGGGTGTTCGCCGAACCGGGTATGTCAATCTGCAGATTGAGGGTCACGTCAATAAAGCGAGCGAGGTTTTCGGCACGTTCAACGTAACGGGCCATCCATAAAATCGAGTCCGCAACGCGGCTTAGCATGATTGTCTCCGGGCAGACGACTCAGAACGGATTGCTGGTCGTTGGGTGTGAGCGAGTTGTTCGATGAGAAAACAGAACGGCGATTTAATGTCTATTCGGACTGTGACTGCGATTGAAGTTGCGATTCATCGCTGGCGATCACCCAGGTGTCCTTGCTGCCGCCGCCCTGGGACGAGTTCACAACGAGTGACCCTTTCTTTAAGGCCACGCGAGTCAACCCGCCGGGCAGTACCCACATATCTTCGCCGTAGAGAATGTACGGCCTCAGGTCGACATGCCGGCCTTCGAAGTGGTCGTCAATAACTGTCGGGACACGAGACAGTGCAAGCGTCGGCTGAGCAATGTAATTTCGCGGGTTCTTTTTGATCTTCTCGGCGAACTCGTCCTGCTCCGCCTTCGTCGAGTGCGGTCCGACGATCATCCCGTAGCCGCCGGATTCGTTCGCGGCTTTGACCACCAGATCGCCAATGTTCTCCAGCACGAATTTCCGGTCGTCGTCACGTTGACAGACGTAGGTTTTGACGTTTGGCAGGATCGGTTCTTCGTCGAGGTAGTACCGGATCATCTCCGGGACGTAGGCGTAAATGACCTTGTCGTCGGCGACGCCCGTGCCAGGAGCATTAGCCAGAGCGACTCGGCCGTTTCGATACGCATCCATCAGACCAGGTACGCCCAAGGCTGAGTCCTCGCGGAAACACAGCGGGTCGATAAAATCGTCGTCGATGCGGCGATAGATGACGTGAACCCGTTTGTAGCCGCGAGTCGTTCGCATAAAGACGAAGCCGTCGCGAACCACCAGATCGGACCCCTCGACAAGTTCGACGCCCATCTGCTGAGCAAGGAATGAATGCTCGTAGTAGGCCGAGTTGTAGATTCCCGGCGTCAGCACAACGATCGTTGGGTCGGACGTTTCCGGAGCGAGCGACTGCAACGTCTCGTAAAGATGAATCGGGTAGTCAATGACCGGCCGCACTTTCGTTTCCGAGAAGACCTGCGGGAAGCTTCGCTTCATCACCTGACGATTCTGCAGAACGTACGACACGCCCGATGGGCATCGCAGATTGTCTTCCAGAACGTAGATTGCTCCGTCGCTGTGACGGATCAGGTCCGTGCCGGTGATGTGGCACCAGACCCCGCGAGGCGGATTCAGCCCTTTGCATTCCGGCCGGTAGGAGTCCGCTCCTTCGAGCAACTCTCGCGGAACAATGCCGTCGTTGAGGATTTCCTGGTCGTGATAAATGTCATTGATGAACAGGTTCAAAGCCTTGATCCGCTGCTTCAACCCGGCCTCGATGTGTGACCATTCGATGGCAGAAATGATTCTAGGCACGATATCGAACGGAAAGATTTTTTCGTTGCCCTGCTGATCGCCGTAAACGGCGAATGTTATACCCATGCGCATCAGTGCGCGATCTATAGCCTCCTGCCGAGTCTGCAGATCGTAGTCGGGCAAGGCGTTAATCCGGTCGACCAGAATCTTCGCCTCGCCTTTGGGCTGGCCGGCCTCATCAAAGAACTCGTCGAAAAAGTTGTCTGTTTTGTAGTCGTGAAACGACAAGCTGGCAGTCATATCAAACCTTCGTGGTCGGATGCGTGTTTCCGTGAGCGGAGATCGCAGCCCCGGTCGAAGCAGATCTCGACGAACCCCTGTCGTGAATGCAGGGCTATCGTCGATTGTTTCATCAACCGAGTGCTGCATCTTTAAGCACCGAAGCAAACACCGTGCCAGTAGCCGACGGGGATGCCGACGAGGGAAGCCGACGAGGGAAGCCGACGAGGAAAGCTGCCCCGCTCGCTTCAGTTGATCTGCCGAACGATCGCTCAGTATGAGCAGTGAGTGCTCCTGCTCGTTGCCCATCACCTGGCGGCCCCCAGGAATCAGGATTGTCTGCTGTCCAGCGTCTTCGACTTCTGCCGGAACATGGCGACGCAATCGAGTCACGCTGCGGCAGCATCACACTCCGTGCGGCT
>JBLFXD010000581.1:0-4994 GCA_047611045.1 Planctomycetaceae bacterium
GCGTGCAGAAACAACACCCAATGCGGCTCGGGCGGAGCCTCGCCCTCCCATTTGTTTCTGCACGTGCCTTTAGGCCCGAATGTCAGGTTCGGGTGACAAGGTCAGTGCCCGATCGCAGGTGTCTTCCGACCCTCGCTTGTCCTTCAGAATTGCGACCGACGATTGAACTTCACGAGTCGCGATTCGACGCTTGTAGTCAATTCCGAATCTTCCACCGAGCCTGCCGCAGCACCGCGTTCGAGTTACCTGGTCGCACTTCATACCACACGGTGACGAGACTGCCATCGTCGAGCTCGACCGTGGATGGGTAGCCAAGGTCGCCCGTTACTCCGTCTGACGAAATCGGCATGGCCTCCGACCAGGTGCGGCCATTGTCGGCACTGACTCGCGCCTGATTGCCGAGCGGTTTGCGGCGGTGTCCGTAGCTCATTAACAGCTTCCCATCGCGAAGTCGCAGTAGGTGTGACGGCAAGCCCCAGACGCCGATCGAATGCGGCTGCGACCATGTCTTCCCGCCGTCGTCTGATTCCGACTGAAGCGTCTCGCCGCTGTTCTTCGAATTGTGATTCCGAATGTGAGCGATCAGCCGGCCGTCTGCCGCTTCCACGGCATGGAGTTCGTGATAATCTCGATGATCGTCCCCGGCTCGTGTAGGAATTGTGGCCAACCACTTCCAAGTCAAACCGTCATCCAACGACTGACACACTCCGATTCGATTCTCATCATTCCATAGTTCTTTGCCGGCGTAAATCTGCCGCCCGTCGGAAAGCTGGATCGGACCATGCGGACTGTTCACCGGTACGCGAAATGGAGCGGACCATTCCTTTCCGCCGTCGGTTGAACGGATCGTCCATGTGCCGAGCTGTTTCTGACGTTGCTCGGCCGTCAGACGATCTCGCGCGGCGATCCAGCGTTTGAGTTTCTCTGACTTCCAGGACGAAGCTGCTTCTGCCTTCGCGAGCCCCGGCTCATAAGCCAGCGACGTAAAAGTTGTCACCAGCAAGGTTCCTTTGTCGGTGACCAGAATGCCCGCGTCTCGATCGTCGATCGCGGTGTCGATCAGGACTCGCGGGAACGACCACGTACGTCCGCCGTTTCCGGACTTCATCATGTGGACCTGGCCGAACGGACAGACGTGCGACTCTCGGCCGCCCGACCAGACCAGTAGCAGTTCGTCGTTTGCTCGTCGAGTCAGCGTGGGCCATCCGCCGTACAGATGCGGCTGGAAGCTGATCGTCTCGACTGACTCGACGATTGCTTTCGGTGCCGCTGCCTGGGCGGATGCTCCGATCAGCGCTCCGGCTGCCAGCGTCGTCGTCGCTTGAAGAAATACGCGTCTGGTTTGTCGGTTGGGCATGTTCTTCTCCGTGTCCTCGGTGGATGTTCTTTTGTCGAAGTGGATGATCGGCGACGAGTCGATCGGTCGCTGCTGATTGGTTCTGCAAAGTAGGTGAAGCAGTCGGCAATCGCCAGGTTCCGTGGTATTTCTCCGTCGTATTTCGCGAGCTGGTGGCAGGTTTAAAGCTCGCTCGAAAGCGCTCGCGTCTGGCTTCCGTTGAGGATGTCTGCGAGGCGTTTCCCCGTTGATGTCGGGCGCCGTTCGAAACTGCCAGTTCGCGTAAGCTCTCCCAGTTTTACATTTTTGTCCGCTGAGCGACGCTCTAGGCCTGCTGCTCAGATGAGTTTGCCGGTTACGCTCAAGTTCCGGGTTATGACGGTTCGATCATGAATGAGAAGAGTCGGACCGACCGGAGATCCGGAGTGCGCTGATGGTTTGCGGGCTCGCAGGCACGCAGCGATGGCTTCGACTTTCGGCGAAGTCGCACGGAATTTGAGAAAGGCTGCAAGATGTACGAGCCGTTTTTCGGCATGGAACGTCGCCCATTTTCGGCAACGCCGGATCCGGGGTGTTTCTACAGTAGCAGCGAGTTGCAGACTGTCCTCGACGAACTCACCGTCTGTGTTGAGCGGGGCCAGGGAATCGGCATCCTGACAGCCTCGGCCGGTATCGGTAAAACGCTGCTGTGTCAGCGGCTCGCGGCCGATCTGCGTGCGAGAGACGAATCGGGCAGCCAGTTTGAATGCGTCTACTTGAGCAATTCAAACTTCCCGACACGACGTTCGCTGTTGCAGGCCATCCTGTTCGAAATGGGCGACGAATACAGCCGCCGTGACGAGCCGGAACTTCGCATCGACCTGCGGTCTCGTCTGCTGAGTTTGCGGCCTCAGCGAGAAGCTCTCGTATTGATCGTCGATGAAGCTCACCTTTTCGCGGACGATCTGCTTGAAGAACTTCGCACGCTGTCCGACCTCGCCGACGAAGGTTCGTCGCTCGTTCGCATCGTTCTGTCCGGGCAGCACGACCTGGAAGAGCGGCTGACCGATCGATCATTCGACGCCTTGAATCAACGAATCAGCAAACATGTTTTTGCCGAGCCGTTAACGATCTCAGAATCGGTCGAGTATATCCGGCACCGTCTCGCGTGGTCGGGCGGCGATATCGAATCCGTATTCAGCGACGAAGCAATCGGCATCATTACTCGCGCAAGCGGCGGAGTGCCCCGGTGCCTCAACCAGTTGTGCGATCACAGCCTGTTGCTGGCCTTTGCTTCTGACCAGAAGCCCGTCACCGAAGACACCGTGCGAGAGGCTCTGGAAGATCTCAAGCAGTTACCGCTTCACTGGAACGACGTGAGCGACGGAACGGAGGTCGTGGGGTACGTCGAAGATGAAGGTGAGGAATCTGCCGACAACTTCGACGTCGATTCTGAGGAATCATCAATTGATGTGGACCTCGAAGCTGCACTTTTGCAACTGGCAGACAGCGGTTCGGTCGAAAGTCAGGACGACGAGTCAGCGGAGTCTGTCTCAGAAAACGAAACCGCAGATATTGCTGACGAAGAGGGCATTGTGGAATCGTTGCGAGCGGCATTTGATATTGCCACGCCCGAAGCTCAACCGGCAAGTGCGACGACGCTGGCAGACGGTTTTGAATTCGACTTCTCTGGCAGTTCCGACGCTGAATCTCTCGCGTCAGATGACGATGTCGCGGAACCCTCGGTGCACGAAGACGCCGCCGAGCACGCCGAATCGTCGCCAGAAGCTGAGTCTGAAGCCGTTGACGAAACGTTGATTCAGATTCTCCCTTCGGCGCCGCAGGAAACGATGCTCGAAGTCAGATCAAAGAACGGTCCAGACAGCAAGCCGGACGACGATGCCGAGAATGACAGCGCTGGAATGAGTTTTCAGATTACGTCCGACGGCTTCGAACTGGACGATTTCGGCCCGCCGGAAGAGATTGACACTCCCGCTGCCGAAGCACCACTGGCGGATCACGATCAGGCTGATGGTGAACAGGCCGATTCCGGCGTGATTGAGTTCTCATTCAGCGCGGAAAATTCAACCGAAGATGCGGAACGGTCCAACTCGGACGAAACCAGCGATGCTGATGAAGAGTTCGTTTCCGATGTCGCATCCGTCGACGTTGAAGAGCCAGTCGTCGCTGAGAATCCAGAGTCCGCCGATCGGAACGACTCCTCAGAAGAACGCACTGTTTCAGCTGCCGAAATAACGCTGGCGATGTTCGGTCAGGACTCCGTCTTGCCTGAGCACAGGTGCGACACCGTCATGTCTGAGCCCGCCGCCGAGGCCGAGGTTGCAGACGCTGAACTCGCGAGTTTCAAGGAAGAGGAGCCGGTAGCAATGAGCGAAGTCGCCAGTGACGAAACCGGCTACGAGGAAGAGCTTGTCTACGATCCGTACGCCGCTCTGCAGGAGCCAGACGGAGCCGGCATCGTCTGGGATGTCGCCAGTTCTTCGCGACACGTCGAGAGTGTTGAGGTCTCGGAGTCGCCAGAGAATGTAGAAGTCTCACCTGAAGCCGCGATCGAAGAATCGGTCGAGCAAGTCGAAATCAGTGATCCGGTCGAAGCCGACGAACCGGCGTCTGAAGTGCTGCCACTTGTGCTGGCAGAGGAACCGCTGGACGTCGATGAAACGGCGGAAGATTCAACGGACACAACAGCTCTGACTGCTGAGTCCGTCGACGAGGAGCCCGACGACGGAATTGTCGAGGCAGCGGATGAGGTTGAGCATCCGGTTGCTGAAGAGACGCAACAGAACGATGGCTTCGCGCAGCAGGAGCACGACATCGTGCAGCCGGTTGATGAGCGACCTCTGCAACCGGACCGTCTGGTAGACGCGGTGCTGCCGCTGCTCGATGAGTTGGACGAAGATCTCGACTCGATCGTGCGGCCCGGCATGACTGGTCGATCGGTGCTGGACATTGAAGCGGAGCTGATCCAAACGATCGAGCACGGCAGCGACGAACTGGAAGATCAGATCGGCGCGACGATGCTCGATATTTGCCTGGATACTCAGTCCGCTCTGCAGGACTCGGCCGCAGCTATCAGAAACGCCGAAGCGGCCGAGTTGGAAAGTCTCAACGACTTTGACGACGCAACCGATGAACCGACTGGCGAGCCGTTCGACATTGTTCAGCCCGAACCGCCGGATCAGGACGAGCATGCCAGCTACAATCTGGATTTGCGATTCGTCGAACCGTCGGATGTCGCTCCCAGGGACGACGCAAAGCCCACGTCACCAGCGCAGGATGAACCGGTCAATAAACCGTTTGGCCGTCTCTTCAGCGATCTGCGCCGACGCAAGGCTTGATTGCCGTTTGTGCGTGATACGACTGGCGAAGCGAGTCAGCTACCGACGAGTCAGTCTGCTCGTTTCGGACTGTTCGTTCGCCATTGAAGATCTTCATGAGTCTTCTCGGTTCTCGAGCTGAATCTGCTCGATTTCTGGTCGACAAGCCAGGAACACGTCCAGCAATTGTGGATCGAAATGTTTGCCGCGTCCTTCTCTCAGAATCTCGAAACAGCGATCAACCGGGTACGCGTCTTTGTACGGCCGCTTTGAACTCAACGCGTCGAACACGTCGGCGATGGCCGTGATGCGTCCTTCGAGCGGGATTTCTTCTCCTGAAA
>JBLFXD010000582.1:0-4989 GCA_047611045.1 Planctomycetaceae bacterium
CCGCAACATGGAGAACGAACTGCCGGCGGACACGGAACAGTGTCCGCCGCGGTCGCTGGCTCTCGATCTGGATCATGCCGACTTTCTGGCGGCGATGGCTCCGAAGCCGGTCATCGTCCTCGCCAAAGAGCGGGACTACTTTGACGTTCGTGGGTCGGAAGAAACGTACAACCGGCTGCGACGGCTGTACCGTCTGCTCGATGCCGAAGACAATGTTGCTTTGTTTGTTGGCCCGACGGGACATGGATTCTCAGAGGAAAACCGCGAGGCGATGTTCTCGTGGTTCAACCGCGCAACCGGCAAAGCATCGGATTCTAAAGGCGGACAGTTCAAAGGAGTTCTCCGAACAACCGGGAAGGTTGATTTCGCGGACGAGCCGGAAATCACGATCGAGAAAGACGAAACGCTCTGGTGTACTCCGCGCGGCCAGGTCTCCACGTTGGAGGACACTCGGACCGTCTCTGACTTTACTCGAGACAAGTCAAAGCAACTGGCAGAGTCGCGAAAGGCACTTCGTGGCGAACCGCTGCGACTGGCCGTTGCCGACGTACTGAAGTTGCCCCCAAAACGACGCGGCGTGCCGGACTATCGAAACTGGCGATACCTCGGCTCTCGCGGATACCCGACGAAGTACGCGATGGCTTACACCGTCGATACCGAACCGGGCATGCAGGCCATCGTCTATCGACTGACCAATGAACGCTGGCAGTCGCGACCGCCGCGTGCCGGTAAGCGAGCGATCCTCTACGTGTCGCACCTCTCCGCCGACGCCGAGCTTCGCGGCGAGCCTTTGATTCGCGAAGTCATGCAGGCCGAACCGGACTCGCCCGTCTTCGCCTGCGACGTGCGAGGAATCGGCGAGTCACTGCCCGATACGTGCAATCCAGGATCGTTCCACAGTAAGTACGGCAACGACTACTTCTACGCGATCCATAGCCTGATGCTCGATCGGCCGTACCTCGGGCAGAAGACGTTTGATGTCCTGCGAGTACTCGACTGGCTGGCATCCGTCGGTCACACCGACATCCATATCGTCGGCCGCGGCTGGGGAGCGTTGCCGGCAACATTCGCCGCCGTTATGTCCGAGCAGGTCACGCAAGTGACGCTCAAGAATTCGCTGACTTCATACTCCGTGATCGCCGAAACCGAGCACTACGAATGGCCGTTGTCGGCACTCCTGCCCAACGTCCTCGCCCAGTTCGACCTGCCAGACTGTTTCGCCGAGCTGAAGTCAAAGAAACTGCGCCGAATCGATTCATGGGGAGCTGAGCCTCCGGAGAGCGATGTATGAATTCTCGCATGCTCAATCACCCGCCAAACCGGCGCGCGGTCTTACAAGCGGGCACGATCAGTCTGATGGGACTTTCGCTGACGGACGTGCTGCGTTGGCAGGCTGCGGGGAAAGAACAGGGCGGCGACGATCAGCCTGCCCGGTCCGTGATCTACGTCTTTCTAAGCGGAGGACTCTCGCAGCATGAGAGCTTCGATATGAAGCCGCAGGCTCCGGACAATATTCGGGGCGAGTTCTCCCCAATCGCGACACAAACTCCGGGCCTGCAGATTTGTGAGCACCTGCCAGAACTGGCGAAGCGGAGTCAGCAGTGGAGTCTCGTCCGATCGCTGTCACATGCCAGCAACGATCACGGTGAGAGCATCCATATCATGGGCACCGGCCGCAGCAATCTGCCGCCGGGGCTTAACCGCAACAAGCCGCAGCCGAGCGATTTCCCGGCGATGCTTTCCGTCGCCGGCAGCCAGTTGCCAGGTCCAGGCGGACTGCCTACCACTGCGATGCTGCCTCGACTGATTACGAACGTGAATCGAGCGGTTCGGCCCGGTCAGGCGGCGGGGATGATGGGACCAGCGCACGAACCGTGGCTGATCAACGCTTCCGACAAATGCGATGGCTATGGCGACTGTCCGAATTGTTTTTACTTTTCAAACAAGCCGACTTTCAAACATTCGGTCAATCCGATGTTTCAACCTCCGATGTTGAAACTGCCCGATGGGCTTTCACTGAGCCGACTTGATCGTCGCGCCGACCTGCTGACGGAAGTCGAGCAACAGCGCCGCGACCTCGATCGTCAGTCAGCGGTCTCACGCATGGATCGACACCGCGCCGGAGCGTTGTCGCTGCTCACTTCCGGAGACGTCCGCCAGGCGTTCGACCTGAAGAACGAAGAACCTCGGCGACTCGACGCGTATGGCCGAAACCTGTTCGGCTCGTCAATGCTGCTGGCACGGCGTCTGGTTCAGGTCGGCGTGCGAATGGTGCAGGTCAACCTCGGTCGAGGCTCGACCTGGGATCAGCACGGCGATCTATTTCCCGCACTCGGACGCTTGCTGCCTCCGTTCGACCAGTCGCTTTCCGCACTGCTCGACGACCTTCACGATCACGGCCTCCTGAAATCAACACTGGTCGTTGTCGCTGGCGAGTTCGGTCGCACTCCGAAGATCTCCAAACTCAACGTTTACAAGAAGCCTGGCCGAGACCATTGGGGAGCTGCCCAATCAATTCTCCTCGCGGGAGGGGAGATCTCGGGAGGACAGATTCTGGGAGCCACCGACAACATCGGCGCTTACCCAATCAGAGACCGCCAGACTCCGGAAAACCTCGCCGCGACGATCTACTCGACACTTGGCATCCCCTCGAACGCCCACTGGCACGATCCCGCATCGCGCCCGTACCCGATCTACCACGCGCCGCCCATCGCCGGTTTAACATGAGATCGGAAATCGTCGTCGCGATGGCGGCTTTCGGTGGCTACAGGACGGAGCCTTGCCCTCCCAGTTGTTTCGGCACGCCTCCTGAAGCAGTCGTCATGTTGAGGGGCTGCTGAATCGGACGATCGTCAATCTGTCCGAAACAACGCGTTTACACGCTGCCGAGCTGGCGGACTATCTGCAGAAGTTCGTGCGAGCCGGCTGCTTTTTGAATGCGGGTGGTGAACTGGCTTTCGATTGACTTCGGGATGTCGTCGGAAGCCGAACTCAGGATTCTCGTGGGCACCCCAGCGAAATTCTGATGAGCAGCGATGATTTCGGCGGTGTGGCCTTGGAAGTTATAGTCGCACACAAAGACGTCGAACGATGCTGAAGCCAGCGATTCGATCGCTTCAGGGCACGATGCAACCGCAGTTACCTCGGTCCGGTACGCCGCCCAACAGACCATCGGGTGGAACCAAAACTACACTTCGACAGCTCGTTGGATGAATTGCTGAAGCGGATGTCCGGTTCTGAGATGTTCGATTTCGTGTCCGATAACGAAACGTAACTCGTCATCGTTCAATCCGGCTCGGTCTTCTACGACTGCGGGAGTCGTACCTCTTTGACCGATCAACCGGCTTCGAACAGGCAGTCGGCACCGGCCTGTTCTTCGACGTCCCGCTCCTCAGTTTCGTCGAAAACATGACCGTCCGCCTGGAATACGGTCGCTCTCTTGACCGAGGCACAGACGCCTTCTGGTTCGGACTCTACCGCGCCTTCTGAATCGGCGACGCACGGATTCGGCCGACGAATCTCCGCCTGGCACGGTTCTTCTGACGTGGCAAGATTCGGGAGTGACGTTAATTCAGATTCTCTGTCTCGTTCACAATTCGAGCTGATCGTACAGCGGCAGATGGCGGTAGTAGACTTCCAGCATCAGCAGTTTGATGGATGTTGCGTAGACTCGTCCGCCGGATTTTTCCCAGTTGTCTTTCGGGTCCCAGGTGCCGGCGTTGCCGCCGGATTTGTGCTGGGTTTTGACAAGTAGCTCGCGAGTCTTCTCGTTCCACGTATCCCAGTATTCGCCCTGCATGTGGTACATGGCCTGCGTGGCGTAGTACCAGTAGTAAGACGTGTTCCTCTGGTTTTCTTCGGGCAGGCTGTTCAGGACGAAGTCGGCTCCTGCCCGCATCCTGGGACTGTTGCGGCTTTCGCCCATGAACTGCAGGCAGAGCAGCCCTTCGGCCGTCATGGCCGGTGTCGCTCCGCGGTTGGTGTAACCGAATCTGCCGCCGGGGGCTTGACTGGCCTCGACCGATTTCAGCCATTTCTGGACGAGGTCGTAGCTTGCTTTTGGAACGGTCAGTCCGGCCATCTCTCCACTTTTCAGAGCCATCATCTGCCAGCCGACGACTGACGTATCCGCCTTTTCGTTGGGGTTGTAGCGCCAGCCGCCGGACGGTTTGTGTTGAGCGCTGACGATAAAGTTGATCGCCCTTTGAGCCGGTTCTTTCAGCTCCTGATCCTGCGACATCGCGAACGCTTCGCACAAAGCGATGGCGGCGATTCCGTGGCTGTACATTCTTTGAGCGTCGCCTTCCGACGTCAGTTCGCCCGTGTCTTTCTGGTTTTCGACCAGCCGCTTTACCGCGAGGGCGACGTTATCCTGATACTTCCCCGTCTGGTTGTGCGTGTACCCGGCCGCGAGAAACGGCAGTACGCCCAGCCCCGTTCCGGCGGTGAACGACCGCGTCGCTCCCTGATGTTTCTGCAGGTCCCAGCTTCCGTTTTCCTCCTGACTTTTCGCGAGCCAGTCGAGTCCCAGATTCACCGCCTTTTCTGATTCGTCCGAACCGCCGAGCAGTTTGATGTGCTGCTTTTTCGTGTCGCCCTGTCGCAGCGTGAACAGTGCCTGCAAACCCACATTGTCTACGGCCAGTGCCACCTTCATCGCGCGAGCCCGTTTTCGATTTAGTCGCGAAGCGATCGGACTGAAGCTCGGCGGCACGTCGTTTGAAATCTCGCTGAGTTCTCCGACGATGATCCGATTCTCGACACTCGACGGCCCCGTCAATTCCTTCTGCGTGGGAACGTCCGTCGAGACCGGAATCTCAGCCGCGCGACTGACATCCGCGTCGGTCGCTGCGACGGCTTCCGCTTCGGCAACGCTGCCTTCGACCAGCGAATCCGGATTGTCAAGTGCATCGTCCAGGGCAGAATCGACGGACTCGCGCGGCGTGCGTGAGCGTCGTCTGCGCAACGGGTCGGTCGGCAGCGTCGCCA
>JBLFXD010000583.1:0-4979 GCA_047611045.1 Planctomycetaceae bacterium
CCGTCGCGAGTTCGATTTCCACCACGTCGCCATACCAGATCGCCTCATCGTCGTGTTTCGTTGCTGTGATGTTTAAGTGGGGCGAGCTTCCAGCTTGCCCGTCGCCCTGACGAGTTTTACGTGGCAAGCTGGAAACTTGCCCCACGGTCTCCTCGCAGCGAATCGCGAAATAGAGATGCTGTCCGTTTCGATCCCAAGCCGCCATGACCGATGTGCCAAAAACCAGTGGCGCTCCGGTCTGCAATTCACGAAGCCGTCCGACCGACCATTCCCGATGCCTCACCCAGTACTCGTCGTCGAGTTTGCCGTCAACGACGATCGGCTCTTTCGGCTTCAAGACGGTGCGCATCTTCGCGACGAGCCCGCGTCCCTGACCAAGTTGCTTCGCCTTGCTCCGCAGTGCGTTGAGGAAGTTGTCGATCAATTCGAGCCGCCTGGCGTAGATCGAATCCGGCGACAATTCCAACTTCGCCTTTTCGAATATCTCCAGCGCCGTATCAACCTTTTCCTTATCCTTTTCCATCGCCTGATAATTCGCCTCGCAGTAATCGAAGAACGCCTTCATCTTCGGTCCCGCCGATCCGTAGAACAGGCGGCAGTATTCATCCAGCATCGCCTCGACATCGGCTTCCTTACCGCCCCACCACATTCGAGCGGTGAAGTAAACCTGGAAGTGATCGAAGCCGATGTTCGGATCGTCATGAGTGCGTGGAAAGCTCAGCCAGATGTCTTCACCGCGCGAGACGCCCTTGGTCGCGTTAATACTTTCGCCGATCGTCTTCGCGACGAATCCGGGCAGATACGTTCCGCGTCCGGTAAATGGATAATTCTCGAAAATGATGATCGGTCTGTCGGTCCTCTTCAGCCAACCGGCTCGAAGATTGCGAACGTATTCGCGTTGTTCCGGCAGGCTGTTTCGCGGCCGTCGCCCACCGACGATGATCACCTGCACGTTCGGTTCCAGCTTGTCGATGTTCGTTGGCGGAAGCGTGTTGGCCCCGTACGCACAACAGGCAATCAACTTGTCCGGGTGCGTCTTGCGAACTTCTCTGGCGACGCGATTGGCAAAGTCCCAGACGTGATTGGATAGCTTGCCCCGCGCACCCATTTCATCGACCTGTTTGCCTTCGCAAAGCTCACACTGACAGATCGAGCCGTAGGCGTCCGGCGGCATGATCGAAACAGCTTCGTAGTCGTAGACATCGAACTGCGCCCGAGCCCATTTCACCGTCGCGTCGAACAATTCTTCGTTGGAATAGCAGAGGTGATTCAGACGTTTGCCGATCTGCGTATCGCGTTTGCCGCCATAGAGGGCGAACCAGTCCGGGTGCTGCGTTTTGAGAATCTCGGGATGCGTCATCGTGTGCATCCCATGAGCGATCATGAGCCCGTAAACCTGACGAATTCCCAACCGCATCGCCCAGCGCATGACTTCCTCGTCCGCCGTAGCGAACCGCACGCTGAACTGCCGAACCTGGAAATCCGGCTTTACGGTCTGGTCGATTTCCGGCAACGGTATCGACATCATCTTCGGGACGACCTCGCCGAGTTCGCCGGGCAGGTACCAGCGCACGCCAAGGCTCCGCAAGTAGCCACAGACCGCATTGAACGAACCGCGCTCGTCGAACTGCCAGAGATACTCTCGCTCTTCCTTCGCCAGCGCTTCGGGCATCCGTTCGCGATACTTGTAAAGCCCGCCATTGGGAACGCCGAACGGCAACCCGCTCGCCTTTTCCCACTCGCCCTGCAGTTTTGCTCCGCGGCCGGAGTTGTTCTTCGCCCACGGCTCCTTCGGCGTGAAACCTGTGTCGTCGCCAATGAGCGCGAGCCACTTCTCACCGGAAGCGATGCGGTAAGCGCCGTGTTCAAGACGATCAGCGGTGACGCCAAGCTTCGCCGCGTGCGGGCTCTCGCCTACGTAGATCTGAACCGGAACATCAACGGAAGGCTCGACTCTGATTGGAAGCCGCGCCCCGGAGATCTTCGCAACGTAGGTTTGTAGCTCAGCCGCCGCCAACCGAGTCGAACGCGCCGGAGACTCGCTGATGATAATCTCAGCGTAAGCCTTTCCTTCATCAACGAGAAACCGGTCCTCGGCGTTCGCCTGCGCGATGGAAAGACTGAATGCGCAGACGGCGGTCACCATTCGAACTTGTTTCATGGTGATGTCTCGGAGCAATCTCTTCATGGCGTCTCTTCTCGTGGTGGATTTGTTGTTGAATGTAGGAACTCGTAGGGCCGGTTCCCACCGGCCGAGGAATCGAAATCAAATGACCGGTCGGTACGAACCGACCCTAAGCTCGAATCATCGCCACTCCAACCGTATCCTTGCAAACATGCCAAACTGGAGACGAGCACACGTTCCGGGCGGGACATTCTTCTTTACGCTGGTCACCGACCAGCGCCGGCCAATCTTCAACTCGGAAGACGCCCGAACAATCCTCGGCAACGTCATCCGCGAATGTAAATTGACTCACCCGTTCGACCTTCGCGCGATCGTTATTCTGCCCGAGCACCTCCACACAGTCTGGTGCATGCCCGAAGGTGACACCAACTACTCCGGCCGCTGGCAGTGGATCAAGACGCAGTTCACCCAGCGTTGGCTCGAATCCGGCGGGACTGAAGTCGCAATCACACAAGGCCGAACGAACGACGGTCGCCGTGGCGTCTGGCAGCCGAAGTTTTGGGAGCACACGATCAAAGACGAGGACGATTTCGAGCGTCACTTCGACTACATCCACTGGAACCCGGTCAAGCACGGCCACGTCCGCTGCCCGGAAGACTGGGCGTGGTCGAGTTTCCATCGCTGGGTCCGAGCCGGCGTCTACCCCGAACACTGGGGCTGCGGCGACCGCCAAGCCCCGCTGAATTTCGACAACATCAAAGACACCGTCGGCGAGTAGGGCTGGGTCCCACCGGCCGACTTACGCAAGGATGTCCAAATGCAAAAATGCGAATGTGTCATATGTAGCAACAGGCTCGATTTCCAGCTCCCAGATTCGTTGCTGGACGAGTTTGATGCTGGAAAGGTCGTTGTCTTTGCAGGAGCTGGAGTAAGCACTGAGAACCGAAATGTCCTGAAGCAAACGTTCTACGAATCCATCGCCGCCGAGCTCGGAGAACGGAGTTCTCAAAAAGCCTTCCCTGAATTGATGTCGCAGTTTTGCGGCCAACCGAATGGCCGACTCCAACTGCTTGAACGCATTCTCGCGCGGTTTCAACACATCCACTCATTCCGCGAGCTCGAATTCACAGCGACCGCGTTTCACCGATCGGTTTCCACACTGTTCATGTTGGACACGATTATCACGACAAATTGGGACACCTACTTTGAGGATGTCTGTGGTGCGATCCCCTTCGTAACGGACAGCGATCTGGCCTTCTGGGATTCACCCCAGCGGAAAGTCCTCAAGATCCACGGCTCAGTACAAAACTACGGATCAATTGTGGCCACGAGTGAGGACTACCGCGGTTGCGAATCTAGATTGCACACGGAACTGATCGGTAGTGTTTTGAAAACGATCCTCGCAACTAAGACGGTGATCTTCGTCGGGTACTCCCTAACGGACTCTGATTTTCAAAACGTCTTCGCATTCGTCGCCAAGCACATGAAGGGGCTGAACAGACAGGCCTACGTCATCAACCCATTCGATTCCGAATGCAGGCGATTCGCTGAGATGGGACTCATTCCGATTCAGACCGCTGCGTCGTACTTCTTTGATTCAGTCAAGGCTCACTACGTCGAGTCCGGAAGAATGTACTCGGACGAGATCTACGGAGAAGCGGCAGATCAGCGAGTTCTGGTCAGGGAGGAGCACGAGAAACTGTGCGAGCGATTCTCAATTCATCAATTCCCACAGTTGATTTACGCACTCGCGTACCAGGACGGCCTGATGCACGGATTCGATCGCGTAGGTACCCATGCCGGAACTGGAGAATACTCGCACCCGTGCAGAATTCGTGAAGTCTTTTCTCTGTACGAAGCGATGCAGAAAAAGAAACGTGCGGCGCGTGTCTACGAAGATGTGGCGTATATCGAAGGCTATGTAAATGCTTTCATTTATCTTGGAATCTCCCAGGACAAGCATTACGTCAATGAAACAGCGGACGACGAATTGATTCCTCACCCACCTCTGTACTTCGCTTTCGGATTGCCCAAGGAGCACTCTGGCCGCGGAGAAATCGGCACTTTGGAAGAGTTCGAAGAACTTGTTCCGGAGTTGCCAGGATTACATCAGGCTTCGTTCAAGCGGGCGCAGCGACTTGCTGATTCATTAGATGAAGACATGACGTTTCATCACCCACCTTGGTTGTAACCATTCGGCCGGTAGGAACCGGCCCTACGGTTTCTGCGTCCACGCGTGGATGTCGTCGATCTCGACGCCGTTGCCGGGAAGAACCAAAGCGGTCAGGTCTCTTTTCTCGGCAACTCCACAGTGCGGCGATGGCGGTTATCAGCTGGATCTTCATTTTCCCGGTGCTCCCGACGTGTCGTCCGTGTCCTGAAGTTGTGTCACGACCTGGTGAAGGCGCACTTTGTTCGTGACTGACTTGCCCGCGCGAACGTCTTCTTCGCTAAACACGGCAATTTGTACGGAGCCAACTCCCCGCTTGCCGGCGCGGTTGAGGGTGTAACGCTGGTGGTCGTAGATGATGAAAAGCGTGCCGTCTTCCGCCTGAATACCGTCGGGATACGACGACTCTCGTTCATCCAGTAGCAGCCCGCCTTTCCACGTCGCTCCGTCGTCGTCTGACACGAACGCTGTCATGTGAGAGCGTTTCCCGTCTGGTGAGTTGTTCCGCACCATCAGTAACGCTCCGGATTTCAGCCGACGAATGAAGAATCGTTTGTTGCGGAACATTCGGCCCTGCAGGTAGAGCGATCCGTCACTCCACGTTCGGCCGCCATCGGTGGAGACACTCTGTGCGATTCCGCCTGTATTTCGCAGCAGCATCCACAGGCTGCCGTCACCACGCTC
>JBLFXD010000584.1:0-4970 GCA_047611045.1 Planctomycetaceae bacterium
GTCAGTGGGCCTTCCTTGTAAATTCGAGCTGGTGAAGCAACACCGCTCCTGCGACTGTTCGGGTTGAAGCAGCATTCACGAGCGACGATCAAGCTACGATACGGTATCAAAGACCAAGGGTGTGATCGATCTGCCGCTCGCGCCTCGTTGCAGGCTTTAAAGCCTGCAACGAGGTTCTGCACAAAAGCAAAACACCACTCAATACAAGCCGCCTCGAAGATACAAGGGTGTGACAAGCGGGCTGAACGGCAATCGCGGTGTGCCCGCGCGGAGAACTGTGGGCAATGCCAACGGCTACAAACTCCAACAGCCGCCCGCGCCAGCACACCAACCGTTTGATTCGCTCCGCTTGTCACACCCTACGAAAAACGTCCAACCACAGCGCGGAGCCCACTCGCCTAAGCCGCAGCAGCAACCGGCCGCTTCACCATCGCGTAAACGCACGGCACGACGAACAGAGTCAGGATGGTCGATGCGACCATTCCGCCGATCACCGCTCGCGCGAGCGGGATCATCGCCTCTCCGCCGGGAGCCAGATGCACGGCCAGAGGAGCCATCGAGGCGACCAGCGTCAACGACGTCATCAGGATCGGTCGCAATCGAATCTCGGCAGACTTCAGGGCAGCGTCGCGTGGAGACATCCCCTGTGCGAGGAGCTGGTTGGCAAATTCAACCAGCAGGATCGAGTTATTAACGACGACGCCGATCATCATCAGCGTTCCCATCAAAGACTGAATGTTGAGAGTCGTTTGCGTCACGTAGAGCATTCCCAGGACACCGGCGAGTCCCAGTGGCACGGCCAGGATAATGATCAGCGGGTCAACGAACGATTTGAACTGCGCGAGCATGACCAGGTAGACCAGGATGGCCGCGACGACCAGGCCGGTGCCCAGCATCTGCATACCTTCTTCCATGGTGGCGACAGGGCCGCGCACCGTGACCGTGACGCCGTTTTCAAATTCGATCCCAGAGAGGACTCGTTCCACGTCGGCGGCGACGCCGCCAACATCGCGGCCTTCGACGTTGACATAGACGTCGTTCACTCGGGCGATGTTGTAGTGAGCGATTTCGCCCGGAATGTTCACTCGGCGAACGGTCGCAATGTTCGAAAGAGGAATCGTGACCGGCCCGTCTTTCGTATTCAGCGAAAGCGGAATGTTGCGAATTTCTTCGAGAGATTCGATCTCGTTGGACTCGTATTGCACGCCGATGAAGAAGTCGACTCCGGTCTTGGGGTCGACCCAGATGGTCGGTGCGAAGCCCACGCTCGAACCGAGACACGTCAGAATCGTCTGTGCGACCTCTTCCTGATCGAGGCCCAGGAATTTCGCTCGAACGCGGTCCACCTGGATATCGAGCTGCGGGTAGTCCAATGACTGAGCGATCTGCACGTCCACGGCACCGTCGATGGGCGTCAGTTTTTCGACCAGTACCTCGGCGACTTCACGACACTTTTCGACCGTCCCGGCAGACACCTGCACGTTGATTGGCGAGGGAACTCCTTCATTCAACGCCATGTTGACGAGGCTGCCGTTCACGAACAGAAACTGCTCCTCGGGATATTCGTCATGCAGTTTCCCGCGGAGCCTGCGGACGTATTCGGCACTGCTGACTGATCGGCCTTCCGAATTCAGATTGACGATCAAGTAAGCGGTGTCCGGACCCGAGTTGGAACTGAGGATGGTTGAGAATCCCGCGCCTTTGCCGACCGGCAGGCCAATGTTCGAGATGATCGTCTTGATGTGCTCTTTTCCGACGACGTCTTGAATTGTGCCTTCGATTCTGGCAACGAGAGCTTCCGTTTCTTCCAGACGCGTGCCGGGGCGAGTCTTCAGCCGCAGCTCGAACGTTCCGGCATCCACTTGAGGAAACAGCTCGCTGCCGATGCCCGGCAACAGGAGTGTCGACCCGGCGACCAGCACGACAGACGTCAGCACAATCAGCGGGCGAATGGCCAACGCCGAGTTGAGGATGTGACCGTAAAGAGTTGATGGTTGAGAGTTGGGAGTTGATTCTTGAGAGCTCCCGTCGCTGTCAACTTTCGACGATCGACTATCAACTTTCGCCCTGACAAATCGAGCACAGAAGGCCGGGACGACGGTCATCGCCACGAAATAGCTGGCTCCAATTGTGAACGTCGCGGCGATTGACAGCGGCTCGAAGAGGTAGCGGATCATCCCGCTGAGGAAGATGGCTGGGATGAAGACTGCCAGCGTTGTGATCGTGCCGGCAAGAATCGGAGTGGCGACTTCGACCGCTCCGTCTCGGGCAGCGTCTGCACGAGACTTGCCCATCTGCATGTGCCGAATCACGTTCTCGACGACGACAATTCCAGCGTCGACGACGGTTCCGATGGCCAGGGCAATGCCGCCGAGGGTCATCACGTTGACTGTGTTGCCGGTAAAGCAGAAACCAAGCCCGCCGATCAGCATGGAAAGCACGATTGTTCCCGTGATCGCCACGGTCGGCAGTAACTGCCTGAGAAACACGAAGACAACCAGAGCGACCAGAATCGCTCCCAGACCGACCTCGTAGAGCAGGTTCCGCATGGCGTTGCGAATGTAGCTCGACTGATCATTAACGAGCGTGACGTTCGCCGCTTCGGGAACCTGCCCGAGTGCCTTCATCTTGGGGATCTCCGAGGCGATGCCTTCGTAGATCCGGTCAACGACGTCGATCGTGTTCTCGCCGGGTTCACGCAGCAGCGGACAGTAAACGCTGCGTTCCCCGTTGACCCGAACGATGTTGTACTGAATGGCCGAGTCGATCTTCGCGTAGCCGACGTCGCGGATGAAAATCATGTTTCCGTTGCGCTGGGCAATCGGGATATCGTCAATGTCGTCGGTGGTCGGCAGCGTGTTGAGCGGATGGAGCTGGTACTCGGTGTCGCCGAGTTTTGCCGTCCCGGAAGCCAGAACGAGATTGGACTTTCGCAAAGCATGGACAACGTCGCGAGCGCTCAGCGAGTACGCTCGCAACTTGCCTGGGTCGACGTAAACCATCATCTGCTTGAACTTGCCGCCGAACGGGTGCGGAATCTGGATGCCCTTCAGGCCGCCCATTCGATTTCGGACGGCGTAGTATCCGATCGAGTAAAGCTCGATTTCGCTCAGACCTTCCCCGCTGATCGCCGCCAGGACGACCGGCATGTTGGCGGGCTCGCTGCGCAGCGTGAATGGCCACTCAATACCCGGTGGCAGATGGAACATGTCGCTGGCTTCAAGATTGACGATGTCGTTCATCGCCGAACTGGGATTCGTTCCCGGCTGAAAGAACACCTTGATGACCGCAGCACCGGGAACGGTTCGCGATTCCTGATGCTCGATCCGCCCGGCCAGAGTCAGCGCGCGTTCGACGCGAGACGAAACGCTCTTCTCCATGTCCTGAGTTGGCAAACCCGGATACGAGAAGAAGCTGACAATCACCGGCTTCTGAAAGTCCGGCAGAATGTCGATCGGAGTCGCCGGAATGACGGCTCCCCCAAGCAGGCACAAGGCAATCGACAGGGCGAGAATGGCGAATGGGTTGCGAAGCGAAAACTGAATGAGGTTCATATTTCTTTGCCGCAAAGAGTCGCAGAAGACGCAAGAGTCAGAGTGAATAATGAAGATGGTCCTTGCGTCTGTTGTGTTGGTTTGCGGCCTTTCAATCAGACAGAACGAACTTGCGAATTTCAAGTTTGGATGCACCGAAATTAATCAGCAGTCCGTGCTCAATATGGCAGGCTCTCAGGTAGCCAAGGATTTGTGCGACGTGTTCGTCGGTTATTGTTTTGACAGCTTTCAATTCGACGAGCAGCGGGAACTCAACCAGAATGTCTGCGATGTACTCGCCCAGGACGGTGCTGTCTTCGTCATAAACGGTCATCGGATGCTGCTGCCGCACGTCGAGTCCCTGTTTCCTCAGTCGATGTGCGAGTCCGTTCTCGTAAACCTTTTCAAGGTGGCCATGTCGCAGGTACTTGTGCAGCGAGAATGCCGTTTCTCTGATCTGATCACATAACTTAAAGACGGGGTCCTTTTCCATGACGGATGCTCCTGAGTGGTCGCAAAATTTCGTCGGCGACTTGGCCGCAAAACAGCACAAAAGACGCAAGAACAATTTGAGATCATCCCTGTTAAGTTTGAAATCGAAAGACGTGGCGAAGTTGAAGCTAAGTGACGTCAGTATTTCTTGTTCCTGTTTTTGCGACCTCTGTGCCTTCTTGCGGCTAATCAACCTTCACCTTCTGACCATCCTTGAATCGGCCGATTCTGCCGGCGGCGATCTTTGCTGTTTCGTCGATGCCGCTGAGAATCTGAATCTGTCGACCGTCGTCGTGGCCGGTGATGACGGGCACGATTTTCACGGCTCCGTTTTCAACGACGTACACGCTGCTGTTGCCGGTTTTGTCGAACTGAACGGCGGTCGCCGCGATGACCAGGGCATCGGGAGTTTGTTGAAGCGTGACCGTGGCTTCTCCGTACATGCCGGGGATCAACAGGCCTTCGGCATTGTCCATGTCGACTTCGACCAGCATCGTCCGAGTGCTCTCGTCCAGCCGTCTGGCCATGCGACTGATTTTGCCTTCAAACTCTTGGTCCGGCAGCGAGCGCAGCTTCAGAGAAACCGCATTGCCGACGCGAGCCAGTGGTGCTTCCATTTCCGGGATGGCGATGCGAAGTCGAACTCGGTCAACCTGAGCGACCTCGAAGAGCGGTTCGCGCGAAGATTCGGAAGCGTCCTGAATGTTGCGAACCAGATCGCCCGGGTCGACATGCCGTCGTGTGACGACTCCCTTGAACGGAGCCTTCAGCACCGCGTACTGCATCATCGTGGCCAGTTCTTCCAGTTCCTTTCGGACGACGTCGGTCTTAGCAGCCGCAGCCTTTACTCCAGCCTTGGCGACGGCGGCCTTCTCCTGTGCCACCGTGACGGCGGCGCGTGCTGACTGCAGAGCGGCCTGAACCGCAGCCTTCGCAGACGTCGAT
>JBLFXD010000585.1:0-4963 GCA_047611045.1 Planctomycetaceae bacterium
TCAATGTCCACTGATTCCCACGCCCTTCCAAATCTGCCGGAGGAACGGCGGTTACGCCCCTTTCGATTGCCCTGCAGCGAATAGCCGAGCCCTTTGAGAATCCCTGCAATCTTCGTGCGACCAATCTGGTAACCCTGAGCGTTCAATTCGGCCTGCAGATTCGACAAGCTCTTACAGGTCCATCGGAGTGGCGACTGCGGGTCACCACGCTCGGTTGGCTCGACAAGTCGTTCTACCGCCTGCTGTAAATCGCTGGTGTGATACTCCATCGGGCAGGAAATGAAGTCACCCCACGACATCCACCCACCAACGCACCAAACTCACACTAAACAACAACTTACATCAGCATGACACCCGCCACGAAAATGGATCACGCCCATCCTGTACGGACACCCTTCTCGGAGTTTCGTGACATCCAACCGTGCAGATGGTAGCAAACCAAACAACCCTTCTCATCGATCCCCGGAAGCTTTGATCAATCCATCAGCCGTTTCTCGCGGCCTGAAGCTGCTCGACCAAACCGGAATTCTCGGCAACTACTCCCTTTGACCAATTACTTCACGGACTGGCTGGCGAATTGGTGTCTGTGTTCGGAGAATTGCTGCTTCCGAGTTTTCTGGTCGAGGTTTTGCAGAATGACAATTCGATTTCTGGTTTTGATCTCAGCGACGTCGTTGCTGAATTGCGTAGCGCATGCGCAGCAAGGGCCTGCGCCGGTCGCGGTTTCCGTCGTGCAGCTCGCGGACGTTGACGCCGTGCAGAGTTACATTGGCACGGTCACCGCCTCACGCAGCAGCTCGGTCGGGAGCGCGGTCGATGGTCGAGTTCAATCGTTTCCGATCAACGAAGGCGACTATGTGACGAAAGGGCAGCCGCTGGCTCAGTTGCTGACCGAGACGATCAATCTGGAACTGGAAGCGGCGCAGGCTGAACTGCTGCTCAAAAAGCATGACCTGACCGAACTCGAAAACGGAGCCCGGCCGGAGGAACTCGCCGCCGCTGAAGCTCGAAAACGAGCGGCGAAAGCGTTCCACGATTTTCGACTTGCACAACTGACCCGGGCAAAACACCTCTTCGAGAAGGGCGCGTTCAACGAGGAAGAATTGCACGAAATCGAAGCCGAGGCCGAAGCCGCTCTGCAAGTGTTTCGGCAGGGTGAAGAGAACTGGAAACTCGTCGTCGCCGGACCTCGTGCGGAAAAGATTCTGCAGGCCAAGGCACGCGTCGCGATGCAGGATGCGATCGTCAGAAACCTGCAGTCGCGAGTTCGCAAGTACACAATCGTCGCCCCGTTCGATGGGTTCGTCATTGCCGAGCACACCGAACAGGGCGAGTGGATCAAACAGGGTGACCTTGTCGCCGACGTTGTCGCACTGGACGAGGTCGACGTCCTGGTCAACATTCGTGAGTCGCAGGTTGCTCACATCCGGATCGGTCTGGAAGTCGCCGTCGAGATTCCGGCACTCTCCGACCTGAGAATCACCGGAAAGGTTTCATCGATCGTCCCTCAAGCCGACCTGCGAGCTCGATCGTTCCCTGTCAAAGTGCGAATCACCAACCCGATTCTGGATAACTCGACGAAGAACAGGGTTCCCATAATTAAAGCGGGCATGATTGCTCGCGCCGTCGTCCCGACCGGGGCCAAACGCAAGGGCCTGCTGATTCCGAAAGACGCTCTCGTTCTGGGTGGTCCCTCACCAACGGTGTTCGTCGTCGACGCGACCGTGCCCGACATCAACGATCCCATCGACGGAAAGGGCTCGGCGATCGCGTCCACAAAAACCGGCAAGGTTCGACCGGTTCCGGTCAAGATGGGCTCGTCGGATGGACGGCTGATCGAGGTGACGGGTCAAATCAAAGTTGGAGAGGTTGTCGTCGTTCGCGGAAACGAGCGGCTGCGGCCGGGGCAGGATGTTGCCATCACCGAAACTCTTGATCCTCGCGCTGTCCCGCGAGCGGCTGCGGTCGGGCAATAACATCCTATGAATCTCATCCGAGCGGTTGTTCATAATCCGGTCAAAGTGACGGTCGGAGTTCTGCTGGTGGCACTCTTTGGTGTCGTCGCGCTGCTGCGCATGCCGCTGCAACTGACGCCGGAAGTTCAAACGCCAACAATCAGCGTACAGACTCGCTGGCCAGGAGCGAGTCCTCAGGAAGTCGAACGCGAAATCATCATCGAGCAGGAAGAGCAACTCAAAAGTGTCGAAGGCCTGGTGAAGCTGAGTTCCGAAGCGACCGATTCTCAAGGCACGGTCAAACTCGAATTTCACGTTGGCACGGATCTCGAAGGTGCACTGCTGAAAGTCAACGCCCGGCTGCAGCAGGTCCGCGAGTATCCCGAAGAGGCCGACCAGCCGGTCATCTCGACATCAAACTCGTCCGACCGGCCAATCGCCTGGTTCATCCTCAGCACGCGAATGGCGACCGACGAGCAGATCGTCGCTTTTCAGAATGAGCATCCCGAACTCGCCGACAAGCTGGAACTGGTCAGAAAGGCTCACAACGTCGGTCTGGCGATGCTGCGTCTGCGACTGCTGGCAAAAGAGCACGCTGAAATTGGTGACGCCCTGCTGCCATACGACGGCATCGATGTTACCAAGCTTCGCCGGTTTGCCGAGGACGAGATTGAAGCTCGCTTCGAACGCGTTTCCGGAGTTTCTCAGTCAAACGTGCTCGGAGGCCTGCAGGACGAAATGCAGGTTCTGGTTGATCCCGAAGAGCTGGCCTCACGCCAGATCACGATCGAAGACCTGCGACGAGTGCTGCGTGCTCAGAACAAGGACACGTCGGCCGGCGATTTCTGGGAAGGCAAACGCCGCTGGGTGGTACGAACGCTCGGCCAGTTTCGTTCGGCGGACGATGTCGGAAACCAACTGGTCGCCGTTCGCGGCGGAGTGCCGGTTTACGTTCGAGACATCGCCGAGATCGAACTCGGATATCGCAAGCCGGACGGGATCGTCCGTCGGTTTGGTGAGTCCAGCATCGCCGTTAACTGCATCCGCGAAACCGGCGCCAATGTCCTGGACGTGATGGACGGCCTGCGTGAAATGCGGGCGGAAATCGACGAACAAATTCTTAAACCCAAAGGCCTGCAACTCGTCCAGGTCTACGACGAAACCGAGTACATCTACTCAGCCCTCGACCTCGTACAGCAGAACATCTTCATCGGCGGGGCGCTAACGATGATCGTCCTGATGCTGTTTCTGCATCTGGGCATCCGGACGCTGGCCGTCGTTCCGTTCATCATCGTTTCGGCGCTGGCTGCGGCGTACATCTCGTCGTGGTTCTTTCTGGTCTGCATCGCGCTGCTGATCGGCGTCGGCTTCTGGGCCGCTCGCGGAGCACTCGTCGTCGGCCTGGCGATTCCAACCAGCATCATCGGAACGTTCCTGATTCTCGGCCTGCTGGGGCGATCGCTGAACGTCGTCAGTCTGGCGGGCATGGCCTTCGCCGTGGGAATGCTCGTCGACAATGCAGTCGTCGTTCTCGAAAACGTCTTTCGCCGATTCTCCGAAGGAGAAGACGCATTCGACGCCGCCATCAACGGTACCTCAGAAGTTTCCGGAGCCGTCGTCGCATCGACGTTGACGACGATCGCTGTCTTCCTGCCAGTCGTCTTCGTGCAGGAAGAGGCCGGGCAGTTATTTCAGGACATCGCCCTGGCAATCACCGGTGCCGTTGGCCTGTCGCTCGTCGTGTCCATGACGCTTATCTCGACCGCGTCCGCGCGGCTGCTCCATCGAGACGACTCTGGTTCTGAAAAACCATCGCCAGATCAAGCTGCTGGTCTCGGTTCTGTGGCTGGTCGGATGGCTGCGTTCGGTGGAGGTTTTGTCGCCGCTATCGTCGGATTCAATCAATGGGTGCAGCAAGGGACGGCCCGTCGGCTGTTCGTGACGCTGGGACTTGTCGGCGCGTCCGTGGCCGGGTCGTGGGCGTTCTGGCCTCGTGTCGAATACCTGCCGAACGGCAACCGAAATCTGATCTTCGCCATTCTGCTCCCACCGCCGGGTTACAACCTGGATCAACTCATGGAACTCGGCGAAACCGTCGAAACCAATCTTCGGCCGTACTGGGACGCGGTGCCCGGCAGTGAAGCAGCCAGCAAACTCGACGGCCCCATCATCGGCGACTTCTTCTTCGTCGCCCGCGGCCGCAGCGTCTTTATGGGTCTGCGAGCTTACGAAGAAGAACGAGCGGCCGAGATCATTCCGTTGATCCAACGTGCCACCAGCCAACTTCCCGGCACGTTCGGGGTCGCTAGTCAGTCCAGCTTGTTTGCTGGCGGGTTGGAAAGTGGCCGCACGATCGACGTCGAGATCACCGGACCGGACCTGAAAAAGCTCGTGGCCCTGGGCGGACAAATCTTTGGCCAGACTCGATCGCTCCTCCCCGAAGGCACGCAGGTTCGGCCAATCCCAAGCCTCGATCTGTCCAGCCCGGAAGTCCACATCGAACCACACCTCATCCAGGCCGCCGAGATGGGAATGTCGGCCAACGAGCTTGGCTACACGGCCAACGCACTGATCGACGGTGCCTACGCCGGTGACTACTTTCTGGGCGGCGATAAGATCGACCTGACAATCAAGGGCCGCGACGGAACCGTTCGCAATGCTCAGGATGTCGAGGCACTTTCCATCGCGACTCCGATGGGCCAAACAATCCCACTCGGCGCGTTGGCCAGTGTGACCATGAAGAGCGGCCCCGAGCAGATCAACCATCGAGAACGCCAGCGAGCGATCACGATCCAGGTAACTCCTCCGCCGGAGATGCCTCTCGAAGAAGCCATGATTCTGATTCGCGACGAGATCGTCCGCCCCATGCAAAGCAACGGAGAACTCGACGGCGGATACCGCATCGATCTCGCCGGAACGGCCGACAAGCTGAACGCGACGTGGGAAGCTCTGCAGTTCAACGTGCTGCTGGCTTTGTTAATCACCTACCTGCTGATGGCTGCGCTCTT
>JBLFXD010000586.1:0-4957 GCA_047611045.1 Planctomycetaceae bacterium
CGCGTCGCCATGCGTTCCTCGCAGGTCGGTAAAGTCCCAGTCACGACCATCGAAGTCGAGCTTGCCGGTTAAATTCTCAACTCGATACGGAAAGCTGCGAAACGCCATCGTTCCGGCCTTTAAGTATCCGACCATGCTGGGAACCATCTTGTGCCCTGGTCCCGGCTGACGTTCGAGTCGGACATGCGCGTCCGCGAAGCCTCCCAGATTCATCGAATCCAGAACGGTTCGCATTTTTGGATTGAGGGCGGCGTAGAAGTTGTCGTCGAGTGGCAAATCCTCAACATCGATTTCAAAGACGACCCATGCTTCAGGACCGGGATTCCGGACAAAGCCTTTCAGCGTGATCGGCCGATCGCCGACTTTGCCGGCCATGTCGATGCGCAGGTCGCGACCGTCCTGAACGATCGTGCCAACCGCTTCTTTCACAGGGTATGGGAAAATATCGTGAATGACAGATGCTCGATTCGCTCGGACAAGCAGCCCCTGCGGAGTCCACTTTCCGCCCGGCGCGGCGACGACGGACACTTCCATGTCGAGCAACCCGCTGGGGTGGTGGATGTCGTAGATCTTTCCGAAGGCGACCGAAAATCGACTCCGTAACCGCTCGTCGCAAACCAGTCCTGTGATCTTCAGATTGACCTGCCCCGACGGGCCGGCTTCTGATTCGAGCAACGATCCTGAAATATCTACTTCGGTCGGGCCGTTGATCGCGGTGAGTTTTCGAATCGTTAGCTGATGATCTGCGTACTCAACCTGCCCGGTCAGATTGTCCAGCGGAAAAGGCAGGGCGGTGTTGGTGATCGCGCCGTTCTTAATGTCGACAAGGAGCCGAACGTCCGGCTGTGCGCCGGGAGCCGGCACGCTGACGTTGAAGGCGACATCAAGGTCGGCCAGCAATCCCAGAATCGAGTTGGGACCTCCAATCGCGTGCGGAGGGATCGTGTGGCCTCGAGCCGGCATCATCCGGTTGCTGCCTGACGCCTGCCGAATTTCAACGTTTGTGTTGCTCAACGTGGCCCGACGAAATCCATCAAAGTCAGTTGCTGGAGTGTTGGCCAGACCTGCGATCGAGAATGGCGACTTCGCTTGCGGGTTCGGCGGTTTCAGCATTTCTTCGAGCAGCCGCTGCTTAACACCGGCCACCTTCTCTGACGCTGACGGCTCGAAGGTCGAAGCGTAAGCGAGCAATTCGTTACCGAAGGCGACGTCTGTCAATTGACCGTTGAGCGAGCCGGTCTTTGTGTCGACGTTCAGCCGACCGTCGATTTTCAGATGACCGACACGGGCAATCTGAGCTTCCCCTTCGATCAGCAGGCTGCGTTTGCCGTTCGGCGTCAACTTCAGATTCGCATTGTCGACCAGAACGTTGGCCGGTGGGGTGCCATTATCATTCATGATGTGAAGCGTGAGCTGGGCGTTCTGCAGTTCGACCGTCGGCAGGCTTTGTCGTTTGTCACTTTTGGGGAGCGGTGGCAGCCCGTGAAAATCCCAGGTTCCGTCCGGGAACCGTGTGGCTTCAATCTGAGGTCGCAGCAAATGCAGATTCTGAACGATGACTTCCTGACGATTGAGCAGCGCTTCGCGGTCGAGATGGACGATCGTGTCCGGCAAATCGATCAACGGTCGTTCGGACTTCGGAAGCGTCAACGAAAACTGCTCGACGTGAATCTGGCCGGACCAGTCGAGTCGACAGCGGCCCAGATTGAACTTCAATTCCGGATGCCAGTCTCTGAATACCTCAGTGACTTTTTCGTGGAGCAGGCGGTCGGCGTTTGACCAATAATGGTGACCTGCCCAGCCGGCCAGACCGGCGGCCACGGCAAGGATCAATACCAGCCACATGATGGTTCGTCGCAGAGTCTTCATCAGGAGAGACCTCCTGCGACGGACGTTTCTGGCTTCACCAAACGACGACGATACCCGTCATAGACGGCGAGGCATCCAGCGGCGGACAGAATCAGTAGCGGATACTCGGCCGGCAATCGATATCTAAGCGAGCCGACAAACACCGAGTGGATCGCCGTGAAGTAGATCACCGGCCCGGCCGTCAGCAGAAGACATCGCACGTCGCATCGGCGACGCACGGCGGCGAACAATGCAAACCCGACCGTCGGAAGAAAGAACGCGGCGACGATCAGGCACAGCCACCACTGCCGAAACTGATCGGCGTTCGGCCACGGCTTCCAGAGTCTGCCAACTTTAATAACCCCGAGCTGGATCGCGCGCCAGGGATTTTCGCGTACGAAGTCCCAGGACCGCCGACGGTACTCGTGATCCATCTCGTACTCGGTCATCGTCGCGAGCAGATTGTCTTCCTCGAAGAATTGCATGTCACTGTCGCCGGTCGCTGCCGGGTGAAGACCGTCGTAAAGGCTCGGCCCAACCCACAGCGTTGTGGGAATCGCATGGCCAATGACCTGCGAGTTGCGAATCGTCCATGGTGCCAGCGCTGCAGCCAGTCCAACAACGACAAAGACGCACTCAAGAGCCTTTGCAGTCATCACCGCTCCGGTGGAACCGGTCGCGTTGTGCCTGCGGCCGATCCATGTCATCGACAGATGGATTACGCAAAACAGCGGAGCTGTCAGCAACCAGGACGGTCTGACATAACACGCAGCCCCGACAGCGACACCCGTTCCGATCGCCAGCCAGGTTCGTTGGCCCGTCTGCCCTGCACGCTCCGTCGCGTCGGACTTGCCCGAGCCGAGCAGCGGCCATCCGGCGGCGAGTTTCGCCATCAAAATCAGACTGACCAGCAGCATCGCCGCGAACAGCGTTTCGCTGAGCACCAACGAGCTGAACCCGACAAACGTCGGCGACACCGCTGCCAGAAACGCTGCGAGCAATCCCGTTTTCTCATCGATCAACAACGTTCCCAGAAGATGCACCAGCCAGCAGGCCGCAGTCCCGACGCCGGCTTGCAACAACCGAACCGGCAACAGCCGCGTTCCACCGAGCTTGATCGAGGCCGCTAAGAAGACCGGATATCCAGGCATCCGCATCGCCCGACGCGGCGGATCGTAGATCGAGTAGTCCTCGCCAGCCGCCAGTTTCTGGCCGAGTTCCCAGTAGCCGGCAGCGTCGCCCGCGATCAGAAATTCCCGGCCTGCGGATTCGAGGTAAGTGTGTACCGAGAGCGCAGCTCCGACACGGAGCCCCAGCGCCAAAAGCAGGACCCAGAAGACTTTTTGTCTCACGCTGACTCTGTCGAATCCCTTCGTACGAGTTCAGACACCGATTCGCGGTGGCGGAAAGCTGACGGTCGAAGCCTGTTACCAGGATCCGTCCTGACAAACTTAGACGCATTCTGCACGAAGCAACGTCGCCATTCTGACGAAATTAACCCCAGCCGCGGGATCGTACGGCGGCTGGAAAAACGGCGTCAATATCGCGTTTCGGGAGCGGCGAAACGACGAGACACCCGTCGATAGAAGACGGCTTCCGCAGGCTGGAACAAGCTCGGCGCCGTTCCGGCATTTCCGGTCAACTGCTTTGCCGGAACAGCGCTGAGCTTGTCCCGGCGGACCGTGCTTATTCATCCGGTGTCGGAGCAGCCGGCGAGCTTGCGGGAGAATCTGTTTCGGGCGGCGACTTCGGTTCATCGTTGCTGCTGAGTGACGCCGGAGCCGGTTCAGAACTCGATTCCTTATTCTTCGATTTCTTCTCAGCTTCTTTGAGCTGTTCTTCCGTGGCAATCTTCACTCGCGAGCCAGACGACTCTCCCGTTGTCTTGATCACTTTATCCAGCTGACTGGTCATGACCTTCTCAGCGAGAATTCGACGAACCCAGGTCAGCGCTTCCGTCGCGAACACTCGCGAGCCGCCTTCCTGGTTTTTGGATTCGGCAACGATGTGCATCATCTTTCGCACGGCCTCTCCGTACTGCTTTCGGAGATACAGAATCCGCGCTTCAAAGAAGTCAACCAGCAAATCGTTCTGCAGGTACTTTCGATGCTTTCGCAGATACTCTTCGGCCACCGCCGGAGCGTTAACTTCAAGCGGCATCGTGATCGAGACGAAGGCCAGCGACTCGCGTTCCTCTTTGTCGGTCTGACGAGCGATCGCGTCTTCAAGCTGCTTCTGAGCGGCCGGCAGTCGACCACTTCTCGTCAGGTAAACCGCGAATTTGGACACGACGAGGGTGCTGCGAGGAAACCGGTCGACCATCTTTTCAAACAGTTCGTCGCGATGCTCGTTCTCGGTTGTCTGTGAGAGTACCGACGCAAAGTATTCGGCCCCCTGCAGGTTCTCGTCGGTTTCCGCGTAGAGAACTTCTGCCAGCTCTGCAGCGTCATCCACACTTTTGAGCGCCATCAGAACTCGAACTTTCTTGCTTCGCAGCGAGATGCTCTCAGGGTCAAATTTGAGCAACCCATCGATCAGTGCAAGCGCTTCGTTGGGCAGCTCTTCGCGAATCGCAAACGTCAGCAGCTCGGGGTGCATCTCCGGAATATCGGCCGCCATCGTCAGGGCAGTATCAAGCGTCTGCCGCTTACGTTGATTGTGGTACTCCGCCGATTTCGGATTGCCTTCCTCGCGTAGCAGGATCGCCTTCGCCTTGAATCCATAGGCGGCAAACAGTGCAACCGCGGCCGTCGATGCGTAGTCTCGATTCAATTCGATCAACTGATCCACTGCCGAACGCTCTCGCGCCATCATCCGGAACTTCAGTTCGAGACCTTTGTACTTAGGCTCGTCCGGCGCCGCCGTGATGGCTCGACGGATTTCAGCATTGGCCGGCTCGTACCGATTCAGTCGTTCCAGCGTGATCGCTTTGAGATATCGGAACTCCGGCGGCGCATCCGAGTCGGACGTCACGCTGAGCGATTCCAACGCCGCCTTGTCACTGGAAAGCCGCAGGTGTTGTCGAGCTTCGGCGATCTTTTCCGCATACATATTCTGCCGACTCACCGCCGACAGCCAGTACCAGACACTCCCCACGGTGATCACGACA
>JBLFXD010000587.1:0-4955 GCA_047611045.1 Planctomycetaceae bacterium
CACCGAAATCTTTTGTTTGTTTGTTGTGCCGATCATTTCGACCGACGATTGTCCCTTGTTTCGTTCGCCGAGTCGGACCACTAATTGAACAGTTGGCGGTGGATTGCGAATCATTTCCCGCAGCTCTTCACGATCCAACGTTCCGTCGGTATCGAAGTCGTAGTTGCCGAAAACATCGTCTTTGAGTCCAAGGTCCGATGGCTGCAGTCTGCGACTCAACGTACTTCGAACGTCTGCTGTTTCGGTTGGACGTGATGCGTACCGACGTTCGATCTCTTTCAGTGTCTGAAGTGAAGCTGAACCGGGTGTCAGCGTCACGAACGGACGAACGCCCACGGTTGACCCGGACGAAGGCCGTGCGACGAATCGGTCAGTTTGAGCGATGTTTAATTCACTGACGCCGAAGGTTTCGTCGTCATCAAGGTCTCGACGATGAAGTGACGCCATGGCCCGTGAAAGTTCGTCGGTCGACAGATTGCGATTGGCGTCAGTGTCTAACAGCTGAAACAAACTTTCGCCGATGATTGAACCTGTCGCAGAGGGGGGAGATTTATCAGTTGACTGAAACGGACCGCGCTGACGGCTCACAAGAAACGCCGTCAGTTCGTTCATCGTGATTACACGATCAAACGGGCGTCGGTCTGCTGCCCAGAGATCAGGACCTCGAACAAGCCGCAACACATCTGCGGCATTCTGCCCACTGGTCGACGTTGTCCTGGCGGTAATTTCGTCGGCAGTCAGCCGCCCGTCACCATCAGCATCGATTGCTGAGAACAACGATTGAACATGCGCGTGCCACGAGGTCTCAAACGACGCACGGTCAACTTCGAGTCGCACTCGAATGAAGACTGGAGCGTCGCGGTGAAAATACAGGATGTCCCGTGTCGCGATGGAACCGGGTGTTGCTGACTTTGGCGACGACTCATCAGCAAACAGAACGCTCACCGAATAGAACCATCCACTTACCGCGAGAATCGCCAGTGTCGAGTTGCAAACGCTGCGGCCGATCATGCAAGAATCTCCATGAGCGGTTTCGCTTCGGGGTCGGCAATGCGGATCGGGCGGCCGACGTTTGACATGTTCTGCGCCATGGGATCGACGCCGACTGCGTGGCAGATCGTGGCCAGCAGGTCTGCGGCAGACACCGGTCGTTCTTTAACTTTCATCCCGTCTGGCGTTGTTTCACCGAAGAATTGACCGCCTTTCACGCCTCCGCCGCACATAGCCGTTGTCCACGATTCCGCCCAGTGATCACGGCCGCTGCTGCCGTTAATGTGCGGCGTGCGGCCGAACTCGCCCATCCACACAACGAGTGTTGATTCAAGCAGCCCGCGAAGGTTCAAATCGTCAAGCAACGTCGCCCAACCTGGATCGAGTGCCGACGTGAGCGTCTTGACGGCTTCAAAGTTGTTGGAATGTGTGTCCCACCCGAAGGTGCTACTTCCCTCGACTCCGTTCAGAGAAACTTCGACAAATGGAACGCCGCGTTCGACAAGGCGGCGAGCCAGTAAGCAGCCCTGACCGAACTGATTCTTCCCGTACGCTTCCCTTAGCGTGTCGTCTTCCTCGTCGAGATCAAACGCCTTGACCGCTTGAGACCTCATCATGCGAACGGCCTGGGAATATGCGGAATCGTGACTGGCGGTCGGAGTGCCCGGATGCGACTTTCGAAAGCCCGAATCGAAGTCTTTGAGCATCGCGAGTCGACGATCCGCCTGACTGATCGTTACGTCGTCCCCCTGATTGAGGTTGCGAACTTTCAGCGACTGCTCGTACGTCGCATTCTCATCGGCCAGGATGACGCGTCCGCCCTCGCCAACGACCAGCGGTGAACTTCGGGGACCAAGGAATCCCGGTCCGTATGCGGCCGGACTGAAGCGGCGAAACGGAGTAATGCTGACGAAGTTCGGCAGCCGGGAATTCTCGACACCGAGTTGATGACTCAGTAGCGAACCCATGGTCGGATAATGCACCGGCCCCTGCGGCAGGTATCCGGTCCGCATGTGGTACGTGCCGCGTGAATGGTCACCCTCTTTCGTCGACATCGACCGAATCGGCACGATGTGTTCCATCATGCGCGACAGCTTTGGCAGCGTCTCGCAGATTTGCATTCCCGGTACCGACGTCGAAATCGGTTTGAGCGGTCCACCGTTGACATGGTCGGGCTTCACATCGAACGTGTCGATTTGAGTTGGTCCTCCGCTCATCCAAAGCAGAATCACAGACCGGCGACGGCTCTTGTGGGCGACGTGTCCGCTGCTAATTGTTCCAGCCAACCGGACATTGATGAGCCAGCGAACCCGGCCGCCGCCATCCTCAGCCAGTCACGCCGACTGACGCCGCTCCGCTCTATGAGTGTTTCAGCATTGAATTGTGTGGACATTTCAAAGTCCTCTATGACCGGATCGATTGTTTCAAGACAGTGATTCAGGACAGTGAATAGCGACGCAAGACGTAGGGTATGTCGAGCGCAGCGCTGGCGTACCATTTCATTCGAAGCGGATCCTTGATGGTACGCCGGCGCTGCGCTTGACATACCCTACAGAATGTGCAATTTCAAAACTTGCAGTGCGGGTTACTTCTGAAATGGACTGCCCGGGATTTAATTAGTGATTGAGTGAAAATTCGCTGCTGTTCAGCAAAGTCCAGAAGACGTCGCTGATCGCCTTGCCAGACTTCTCGTCGTCATCCTTCTGCTTATCAGCTGATTCGGACTCCACGTACGCGACAAATCGCTCGAGTTCTTCCGGACGTGGCTTCCGATTTAACGTGGCCAGGAACAAAGCTTCGATGCGGCGTGAATTGTCGAAACCTGGATAATCGATGATGCCAGACAGCGTTCGGCTGGATTCCAACGCGGTCGCATCAGTGACCAGTCGACCGTTCATCATCGAAAGCGCCTGCAGCACGGATGTCTGACGCTCTGTCGGCCCGTTGTTGCTGTCCGAAAACTGTTCCATGAATCGACTTCGCGTCGTCGTTCCACGGAATCTGCCGCGCTGTGACTGCTCGAACGTTTCGTGAGTTCCGACAGCCTGTGCGATGCTGTTGTAAAACTGCTCGGCAGTCATCCCCTTGATGGCCATGCGTGAGAACAATCGCGGACTCGTGTCATCGTCTTCCGAACGCACCGAGCTGGTCAGCTGGTACGTTCGACTGGCCGTGATTGCTCGGACGAGAAATTTCATGTCGAAGTCGTGCTCGACCAACTCGGCCGCCAGCAGGTCGAGCAGTTCTGGATGGCTCGGCGGATTCAGCTCCGAGAAATCATCAACCGGATCGACGATTCCTATTCCGAAGAAGTGTCCCCAGACACGATTGGCCGCAGTGCGAGCGAAGTACGGATTTTCTTTCGACGTCATCCAATCTGCGAGCATCATTCGTGCGCTGGTCCCAGTGGGAATCTTTGGCGATTCGCCGGTCAGGAAGGTTGCCTTCACGACCTCGTCCGTTCCCGGCACGGTCAGCGTTCGGCGATTGAACAATTCCTTCAGTTGACTGAGAAAGCCATTCGCCCCTCGTTGAGGATCTCTCTGCATGGCGGCAAAGAATGCGGCGTAGCCCCAAAAGTCATTCTGCTTCCAGGTGTCGAACGGGTGGTCGTGACACTGAGCACACTCGATGCGAATTCCCAGGAACATCCGCGACGTTGCCGCTGCCAGGTTTTCTGGTTTGATCTCTTTTGACTCGTAGAATGCGATCGGATTGAGATTGTTCCGATTCCTCAGCACATTTGTTCCTGACAACGGCATTGTGAGAATCTCGCTGACGAGATCGTCGTACGCCTTGTTCTCATCGAGCCGTTGCCGAAGCCAGCCTTCAAAAGCCGGTAGCATGAACCGAACAGTGAAATCGGTATCCGCTTCCGGAATGAGCACAGCTCGCCAGAAGTTTGCGGAATTCACGACATAGTTCGGGCCGTTCAATAGTTCATCAACCACCCGCTGTCGTTTGTCGTTGGACTTTTCGTCGAGAAAGTCCTGCGAATCCGCAGCCGTCGGAATCTTGCCGGCAATGTCCAGCCAGACGCGCCGCAGATATTCGGAGTCGTCACTCGGACTGGCCGAGACGATGTCGTTCTCGCTCCACTTGTTCGCGATCAGATCGTCGATCCGATCCGCCAGTTTCTGCACATCATCTCGCGCAGGCAGTTGTTGTGAAGTTGCATCATCCGCAATCAAGTGCAGAGTCGAGGCAACGACGAGGCAACACAACACTCGGCCCGTGATCGTCATGGCATTTCCTTTACCCATTTTCGAACGGATTCGACGCTGCGACCGGCGCCGTCTTCTCCGGTGAGTTCCGAAGTGTCCCACAGGGTAATCTGCTTTTCTCCGCCGGCACCAACAAGAAGTGAGCCGTCCGGCACGAATCGGACAGAAAACGTATCGTCCATTCCGCCGAATCGGCGAACAACCATGCCCGTCTTCAAACTCCAGATGTTCGTTGTACCGTCGTGCAGGCCGGCCGCCAGAAGTTTCCCGTCGGGCGACCAGTCAAGCGGCCGCGCTCCTGTCGAGTTTCGCAGTACAGTGAGTTCGGTTTGAGTTTCGACGTCCCAAATTCTGATGACGCCGTCTTCGCTGACAGATGCCAGGCGACTGCCGTCCGGATCGAACACTGCGGAGCGGACCGCCACTTCGTGTCCATCCAGCCGAGCGATCTCAGTCAGCGAATCAGCTTTCCATAACTTGACGCGTCCCGGTTTGGCTTCCGTCCAGTCGCCACAACACGTTGCGATCGTTTTACCGTCGGGCGAAAAAGACACGTCGTAGACCGGCTGTGCATGCGCGTTGACTTTCTTGACAAGCTCGCCGGATTCGACATCCCAGACGAAAAGCAGTTTATCTTCGCAGCCTGCGGCGATCTTTGTTCCATCAGGCGAGAAGGTGATCGCCCGGATGTTGCCGTCTGCTTTGAATGACTTCTGCCGCGACCCGTCGTCGGCTCGCCAC
>JBLFXD010000588.1:0-4949 GCA_047611045.1 Planctomycetaceae bacterium
AATCTGGTGGGCAGTGCCCACCCTACTCTCTCCCCTACAGAAAGAATTCTCCATGCTTAAGAATCGTATTGCCGCCCTGTTCGGCAGCCTCGCGATCGCCGCTGCAATGAGCGTCTCGGCTCAGGCTGCTGGTCCGGAATCGAAAGTTGTCGCCGACGGACTCGACAATCCGTCGGGTGTCGCCGTTCAGCCGGGAACCGGGCACGTCTTTATCGCCAGCCACTCCGGAGTCCACAGACTCGATCCGAAGACCGGCGAGCTGACTGCAGAAGTTACCGGCTACCCGGATCCGACTGACATTTACGGAAAAGGTCCAAAGTACGCGATCGGCCCGTTGGGGCTGTCGTTCCTCGATCAGAACACGCTGGTTGTCGGTGGCGGAAGCCGCAAAGACGGCGAAGAGCTGGTTCGTATCTTCGAAGTCGGAGACAAGGCTGCTGCGAAGCCACAGATGGATAGCAAAGCAGCGAAGACGCTCGGCCCGATCCCGATGAGCGATCAGACGATCAAAGGCGAAGGCAACTTTTACGGCGTCGTCGCGACTCCGACTGGCATTTATGTCACGTGCAACGGCGACGACACCAAAGGCTGGGTGGCCAAAGCCGGAGTGAAGGATGGCAAAGTTGGGAAGCTCAAGCTGACGATCGCGACGAAGGAAGCGACGGAAGTCGACGCTCCTGGTCCGATCACCACGACGAAATCCGGCAAGGGAGTCATGGTCGGTCAGATCGGCGAAGTTTCTGTTGCTGGCGACAGCCTTGTCACGATCTACTCAGCCCGTGGCAAGATGCAAAGGAATTTGACAACAGGCTTGAATGACATCGCAGGCCTTGCGTGGAGCCCTTCCGGCAAACTGTTCGCCACGGATTTCTCCTGGGTCGACGCCGCAGCGGGTGGTCTGTTCTCAGTGTCGCTTGGTAAGAAGGAAGCCACCGAAGCGAAGACAAAGAAACTGCTGTCGCTCGACAAGCCAACGGGCATTGCGTTCGATGCTGACGGAAACGCTTACGTCGCCGTCTTCGGAACTGCCGCCGAAGGCAGCGACAAGCCGGCCGGTCAGATTCTGAAGATCACTGGCCTCAAATAGGCTATCGGCGAAACGATAACCGTCGACGGTGCTGATCACGGGCCCGCTCTGAGTTTCTCAGGGCGGGCTCTTTTCGTATTTCGAGGTAATTATTCAGCCGCACGAGTCAAACCGGGAACTTTCACGTTTTCCGTGCATCCATAATCCATGCCTGAGTGTGCTCGCCGTTGTGCGGCACGTGACGGTGGCAAACGAGGCAAGATGCGAAATGACAATTCTCAGCTAATTTCAGTCGGCGCTGTTGAGCCAACCTCGTTCAGGTTGAACATCCCGGCTGATTACGGTGAGATGGTTCTGAAGGCCGTGGGCAACCAACGGCCAATTCATATTTATTCGGGATATTGATCATGCTGTCCGCATTCTGGTGGAAGAAAACCGGCTCTGTTCGTCATCGCTCAAGTCGACGGACCCCGCTCTCCGCCAATCGGGCGGACGTTTCAACAGCGTCGCGATGCGCGGTGGGCGAAAAACTGGAAGACAGAACTTTACTTACAGTCAACGCTCTGTTCTTCAGCGGCGAACTTGACATCTTCGCCTCAGAAAACGACAGCATCACGGTTCGGACGGATCCGGCGAATTTCTCGTTCGTCCAGGTTCTGGGTAACGGTGTTCCGGTTTCGTCCGTCGGGTCACTGCTGACAAGCCAGATTTCCCGGCTCGTGATTGACGCCGGTTCTGGTGACAACGTCGTCAATCTGTCAGGCGTGAACTCGGCGTTCTTCTCGTCCCTCACTGGCGTGACAGTCGACGGTGGCGACGGAGACGACATCATCATCGGCACGGCGAATCTCAACGACACGCTGCGCGGCAACGACGGCAACGACACCATCACTGCGGGAACCGGTAACAACCGAGTCGACGGCGGCGACGGCAACGACGTGATCGACGGCAGCCTGGGTAACGACACGCTGAACGGTGGCAACGGGAACGACAACATTCTCCGAGGCAGCGGCAACGACCGAATCGATGGCGGCGACGGCTTCGACACACTTTTCGGCGGCGACGGCAATGACACCATCACTGGCGGTGACGGTGCGGATCTGATCGAAGGCGACGCGACAGGTTTCACCGACACGGGCAATGACTCGCTGAACGGTGGATCGGGCGAAGACACCATTCTTGGCCTCGACGGAAACGACACGATCAACGGCGAGGCGAACAGTGACGTGTTGATTGGCGGCGACGGAGACGATGTCATTATCGGCGGTGGCGATCACGACCTCCTGCAGGGCGACGCTGGCAACGACACGCTCACTGGTCAGAGCGGGAAAGACACGCTCGAAGGCGGAGACGGTAACGACAATCTGAACGGCGGAACGAACGATGATGTCCTCCGTGGCGACGATGCTTTCGGGCTGACATCCGGAGACGACACGCTGAACGGTGGCGCCGATGAAGACTCCATCTTCGGAGGGCTTGGCAACGACAACATCATCGGCGGCGGCGGCAACGACTTGCTTGAGGGCGACGCCGGTCAGGACACCATCAACGGTCAGTCCGGCACAGATACCATCTACGGAGGTGCCGACGACGACTCGCTGCTGGGCGACACAGGCAACGACCTGATTAACGGAGACGATTCACTCGGCCTTGCGTCGGGCAACGACTTCATCAACGGCGGCGGCGACAACGACACACTGAACGGTGGCAACGGCGACGACAACATTCTGGGCGGATCAGGTGTCGACAATCTGAATGGCGACGCTGGGGCGGACACACTCGACGGTCAGGGAGGCTCGGACATCATCGATGGTGGCAGCGGCGACGACTTAATCGTCCGTCGTCTCAGCGGAGCGTCTGACACCGTCGCGGGCGGCTTCGGCGGCGACGTGCTTGAACTCCGCGGCGAATCCAGCAACGACACCGTAGTGGTCGGACAAAGCGGAAGTCAGCTAACGGTGACCGAAGGCGGCGGAACGGTGCTCGTCGAAAATGACATCGAACGAGTCGTCATCAACGGCTCCAACGGCAACGACACGTTGACGGTCGGCAACGTCGACTCGGTCGTTCCGATGGTTCTCGAAATCAACGGTGAAGCCGGAGCGGATACTCTCTCGGCAAGCGGAGCGCTGATCGGAAGAGTCTTCCTGATCATGGACGGAGGCATCGGCGACGACAGTATCACTGGTAGTGCCGGTGGAGACACGCTGCGCGGCGGCGACGGGGATGACATGATCAACGGCGATCAGGGCGATGACCGAATTGATACTGGAAATGGCAACGATATCGTCATGGGTGGCTCCGGTGATGACACAATCGACGGCGGATTTGGCAACGACACACTTCACGGCGGCACAGGAGACGACTCTCTGACGGGAAGTTTCGACAATGACCACCTCGTCGGTAGCAGCGGAAACGACATCCTGCGCGGCGGTTTTGGCAACGACTTCCTCAACGGCAACAGCGGTCACGATTCGTTGATCGGCGACGCTGGCAACGACTCCCTGCTCGGCGGTTCCGGAAATGACTCGATCGAAGGGGGAACCGGCGACGACAGAGTTCGAGGGCACAGTGGCCACGACTCGATCAAGGGTGGAGACGGCGACGACAACATCACTGGCGACTCGGGGCATGATGTCATTCGCGGCGGCGACGGCGACGATGTGGTCACGGGCGGGGCAGGAAATGACCTCATCAACGGTGACGACGGAGATGACTCACTGAATGGAAACAGCGGAGACGATGTCATCCTGATGGGCGATGGTGCAGATCGCGCACTTGGTGGCTCGGGAGCGGATTCCATCGTCGGCGGGGACGGTGACGACACCCTGAACGGGCAGGGCGGTTCCGACGTGCTGGCCGGAAATCAGGGGACAAATTCGTTCGCTGACCTTACGGAAGTGAATGAGAGCCTGACGATCAGTCTGGCCGTTCTTGATGCTCTGAATATTTGAAACGGCAATTGTGCAACTCGCGGGCTGGGTGCTGTTTGTTGTCGCTTTATTCTACGCCGGGCCGGCTCTGGTGTTGATGCCGCGTCGGACGCTCCGACGATTCTCGCAACGATCGGAAGAGCCGACCGAGTGGCCGCTGGTTTCGGTCGTGATCGCGGCTCGCGACGAAGAGCAGCGAATCGGCGATACGCTGGCCGGTCTACTGGCTTCCGACTATCCGCGGCTTGAAGTTGTGCTCGCTAACGATCGCTCGACCGATCGTACTGCTGAGATTGCTGAAACCATCGCGGCCAAAGATGAGCGACTTCGGATTGTCACGATCGACCTGGTGCCAGACGGTTGGCTTGGAAAAACGAATGCAATGACGCAGGCAGCTGACCTCGCGAGCGGCGATTTTCTGCTGTTTACCGATGGCGATATTCAGTTTTCACCGGACGCGATCCGCCTCGCGATGCGACACACGCTTGATCGACAGCTCGACCACTTCTGTCTGTTTCCGTCGATGGAAACTGAGGGTTGGTCCGAGCGTGTTCTGGTTTCCTTCTTCGCGATGCTGTTTGCATTCGGAACTCAACCCTGGCTTCGTCGGCTCCGGTTTCCCAGCGCTTACTACGGAATTGGCGCATTCAACCTCGTCCGACGCGTTGCGTACGATGAGGCTGGCGGCCACGACCAGATCCGGCTCGACATTCTCGACGACGTAAAGCTCGGCAAACTTCTGTTCAAGCAACGAGCGTCAGCGGACTATCTCATCGCCGAAGACGCCGTCCGAGTTCGCTGGCAAGCGTCTGCCTGGGGAGTGATCCGCGGACTGGAGAAAAATGCTTTCGCATCGATGAGCTATTCGTTGGTCAAGATGTGTGGGTTTTCGACATTCTTCGTGCTGGTGTTCTTCGTTCCGCTCGTCGCGGCACTTCTCCTTCCGCTTGAATCGGCGACAGGATTCCTTGCTGCTCTGATCCTGCTGC
>JBLFXD010000589.1:0-4949 GCA_047611045.1 Planctomycetaceae bacterium
TGAAACGGTTCTCGACGGACGACTTCCGAACGAACGTCTCTCGGTCGGCAAAAACTGAGACGCATTGGGCGACCGCAAGCGAGTCTGACATGGCACTCGTGGCGGCTGAGACAGTCGGGGCGAGAATCTGTGGTGTCGATCTTCTTTACGATGAGACGGGCCGGTGTTTCGTCATCGAGGTGAATGCCGTGCCTGGCTGGAAAGCGTTTTCCAGAACGAACGATATCGACGTCGCCGCGCGGCTGATTGCCAGTCTTGAAGACGGCGAAATCGTGCGAAGTTAGCTTTCGGTTCGGACCATGAGGATGTGGATTCGGGTGAGCGTTATCAGTATCCGCCGTAGTTACGGGAAGGATGAAAGAGGGCTGTCGGACTCCGGATCAGCGTGAGTCTTGCATCCGGACTGCAGAAAGCAGGAAGATACTAGCCCACCTGAGCCCCTTGCTCCTTCCCACCGGCTTCTCCCACCTGGCCACGATTCAACGAGAATTCATGGACGCGATTTTTCAGAACTCATTGCGGCTTGTCGCTCTGTTTGTCGTCACGTTCGTTTTGACGGCGCCAGCAAGTCACGCCGACGACGCGGGATCTCCCGACTTCGCGAAAACGGGCGTCGTTTTTCTTAAGACTTACTGTTTTCGCTGTCATGGTTCTGAAGAGCCTGAGGCAGATCTCTCGCTGACAGAATTCACCAGTTCAAAGTCGTTAATCAGCAAGCGAAAGGCGTTGGACTCGGTCCTGCAGATGCTCTCGACTGGCGTGATGCCTCCTCCGGACGAGAAGCAGCCGGCACCTGCCGAAGTGGCCTCGTTTAAGAAACTCGTTGAGGCGGTTTTCGACCATCACGATCGAACAGCCCCACCAGATCCTGGCCGAGTGACCATGCGGCGTCTGAACCGCAACGAGTACAACAATACGATCCGTGATCTGGTGGGTGTCGACTTTGAACCCGCCGAGGATTTCCCGTCCGACGACATCGGGCACGGCTTCGACAACATCGGCGACGTGCTTACGCTGCCTCCCGTACTGATGGAGCGTTACCTGGCAGCCGCAGAAGGCATCGTCGAACGAGCCATCATCCCGAATCCTCCCGAGCCGCCGCGTCGAGTCATCAGTGCTCGTTACTGCGAGCCAGCCGGTCGTGATGTTCCGACGTCGCGTTTCCGACCGATCTCAACGAAGGTTGACGGCAGCCCAATCGAAACCGGACCGTTGTTTACTCGGTATAAGATTCCGAGCGGCGAGTACATTTTCCGTACCAAGGTGTTCGCGGAAGCGGCGGAAGGACAGGTCGTCAAGCTGGCGGTTCTGGCCTGCACATCGGAAGCCAACGACCAGTCCGCGAGTGATGTTGTCGCGGCGACGATTTCGGGCAAGGCGGTTGAAGCGTGCCGACCGTTCGTTCTGATCGATACGATTGAGGTTACTTCTCGCAGCGAGAAAGAGCCGCAGTCGATCGAGGTCCAGATTCCTCGCATCGATGGTTTCAATCGTGTCGCCGTCGGGATTGTTAAGTCGTCGGACGAGGCGGCTGAGCGCAAACTTCACGTCGAGTTCCTGGCTCTGGAAGGCCCGAAGGACACTCGCCCGGATTCGCACCGCCGCCTTCTGGCGTGCCGCCCGGATGCTTCGCCGAGTGAGAAGTCGCGAGAAGTACTGACGCGCTTCGCAACGCGAGCTTATCGTCGCCCGGCGACAGAAGCAGAAGTTGACCGGCTGGTTGCTTTCGCTCAGTCGACGGAGCAGGGCGGGGCGAAGTGGGAAGAAGCCATGCAGTTCTCCATGCAGGCCGTTCTTGTTTCTCCGAAGTTTCTATTCCGCGTTGAGCTGGATGAGAATTCAGCGGGTGGGAACGTCACGCCGCTTGACGACTTCCAGCTGGCGTCACGGCTTTCGTATTTTCTGTGGAGTTCGCTGCCGGATGAGCAGCTATTCGAGTTGGCGAGTGCCGGTAAGTTACGGACAGTCTTAGGCGGGCAGGTTCGGCGGATGCTGCAGGATCCCAAAGCGGACGCGCTGGTCGAGAACTTCGCACTGCAGTGGTTGCAGGTGAAGCGGCTGGAAACGTTCGCTCCGGATCCCGAGAAGTTCTCGTATTTCAATTCCCGGCTGCGGCGAGCGATGCTCGAAGAAACACGACTGTTCTTTGCGGCTGTCATGCGCGAAGACCGGAGCGTCATGGACCTGCTCGCTGGAGATTTCACGTTTCTGAATGAAGACTTGTCGCGGCATTACAACATTGGCGATACGAATGGAAATCCGCTTCATCAGAAACCGACTCGCGAGAAGGGTGAGCCGATTAAGAGTCGGCGTTTCGTGCGCGTTAGTCTTCCCGCTGATTCGGTTCGTGGTGGGTTGCTGACGCAGGCAAGCATTCTGGCCGTGACGTCGAACCCAACCCGCACGTCGCCCGTGAAGAGAGGAAAATGGGTACTGGAGCAGCTGCTCGGGACGCCACCTCCGCCACCTCCTCCAAACGTTCCGGAACTGGAGGATGGGGGCAAGGAACTGACCGGTTCGCTGCGGGAGCGAATGGAGCAGCATCGTGCGAATCCGGCGTGCGCGGCCTGTCACCGCAGCATGGATTCGATGGGGTTTGCCCTCGAAAACTTCGATCCGCTGGGACGATGGCGGGACAAGGACGGCGAGCACAGAATTGATCCGGCGGGAGAGCTGCCCGGTGGTGAGAGTTTTGCTGGCCCGGCGGAGCTTAAGCAGGTTCTGCTGACGAAACGTGAGTTGTTTGCTAGATGTCTGACCGAGAAAATGCTGACCTATGCTCTGGGGCGTGGGCTGGAGTATTACGATCGACCAGCAGTGAATCGGATTGTCGAGTCGCTGGAAAAGAACGAGTTTCGATTTACGGCGTTGGTCGAGGGAATCGTCACCAGCGAGCCATTCGTTAATCGGCGCGGGAAGTAGGGGAGCGGGTTGAGAAGGTGGGTATTGAAGTCGCAGGTTTCCGTAGGGTATGACAAGCGCAGCGCCGGCATACCATTGCCAGCGATGGTTCGGGAAAATGGTACGCCAGCGCTGCGCTCGACATCCCCTACAGTGTTGCGTCGTTGTGAGTCGCGTTGAAAAAGAGCCTCAGTGATTTAGTGGTAAATTCGAGAGTGTGAAGCAGGAACGAAAATATGTTTGGTCGAGAAATCTCACGGCGGCAGACACTTCGCGGTCTCGGTGTAACGCTGAGTCTGCCCTGGTTGGAAGCGATGGGGCCGGTGACTGGCTGGGCGGCGGGCACGAAGCCGGGACAGGCAGCGCCGAACCGAATGGCTCTGCTTTACGTGCCGAACGGCAAGAACATGGTCGATTGGACTCCGGAAGCGGAGGGCTCGGATTATGAGCTGAAGTCGATTATGCAGCCGCTGACAGCGCACAAAGATAATATGCTCGTCCTGACCGGATTGGCGGCTGACGGAGCGAATTCCCACGGCGACGGTGGTGGCGACCATGCTCGGGCTCTGGCCGCGTTTCTGACGGGGGCTCATCCTCGCAAGACCGACGGGACTGACATTCGCAATGGCATCTCCGTTGATCAGATCGCAGCTTCGGTGGCGGGAAGTCACACTCGTCTGCCTTCACTCGAGATCGGCTGCGAGGGCGGATCGATGTCCGGTAACTGCGACTCGGGTTATTCCTGCGTGTACTCGTCGACGATGGCGTGGAAGTCGGCGACGCAACCGTTGCCCAAAGAAGTGAATCCGAAAGTCGTCTTCGAGCGGATGTTCTCTTCGCTGCCGAATTCAAAGCGGGAACAACGCGACGCCAAACGGAAAAGCATCCTGGATTTTGTCCGAGAGGATTCGAAGGAACTCACTGGGAAGCTCGGCGTCAACGACGTTCGGAAGCTGGACGAATACTTCACGGCTCTGCGTGATATCGAGCTTCGGATCGATCGAGCTGCGAAACTGCCACCGGTCGAAACGCCCGATTACGCGGCACCCGCCGGAATTCCACCGACGTATGAAGAGCACATTCGGCTGATGTGCGATCTGATGGTGCTGGCTTTTCAAACGGACTCGACGCGAGTTTGCTCGTTCGTGCTTGCGAATGAAGGATCGAACAAGTCGTACTCGTTTATCGACGTGAAAGAAGGTCACCACGAGCTGTCGCACCACGGCAACAATGAAGACAAGAAGGCGAAGATCGTAAAGATCAACACGTTTCACACCACGCAGCTCGCCTACCTGCTCGAACGGATGAGCTCGGTGGAGGAGGGCGACGGGACGTTGCTGGATCATTGCATGCTGGCGTACGGCAGCGGGAACTCGGACGGCAACCGCCACAACCACGACGATCTGCCGATCATTCTGGCTGGAGGCGGCTGCGGCACGCTGTCCACGGGGCGGCACATCAAATATCGAAACGGCACGCCGCTCAGTAATCTGTGGGTGTCCATGCTCGACCGAATGGAAGTCGACATGAACCGAGTCGGCGACAGCAGCGGAGCCTTGCCGGGCCTCGCAGTCGGCTAACACTGTCGCCGGAAGATTGATCTGTATCGTTCTCAGAGTTCGACAACCGCGCCGTTGTCTCGCGATGAAACGACAAGGGCGTCGAGAATCTGCTGAGTCTGCAACGCGATGTTGCCCCAATGTGGGTCGGTCGTGCCGCTGAGTACTTGAGCGGAGAAGTTTCGGAACAGGTTTGTTTCCTGTGCGGTCGGATGATTGTTGGCGTACTCGCTGACGGCGACTCGACTGGTGTGTCGTTCCATGTTGAACTGGCACTCGGTGATGTCGAAGTGGTGGTTCGAGACGTCGAAGGCAACTTCCGGACCCATAAAGGGGAGCACGAAGTCGCTGACCTGAAGATGCCCCTGCGTGCCGCTGACGTGAGCCCATTGCTGATGCTCGGTCAGGAACGAGCAATAGAAGCTCGCGGAAACGCCGCCGTCAAAGAACAGCTCGCCGGAAAATTCGGTTGGAGTTGGTTCGGCACTG
>JBLFXD010000590.1:0-4947 GCA_047611045.1 Planctomycetaceae bacterium
TCCAGACCTCTACACTGAGCGTCACGGCGGCCTGTTCCTCAACATTCGAAATGGACAGGTTCGCTGCTCGTCTCTGCAGAAGCCGGGATTCGGAGTCGCCTTTCAGCCTGACTTCGCAAGCCTGACACCGCTCAACGACTGGGAGATCAAGTGGTAACCCCTTCCGAACCGAAGACCCGCATTGCTCGACAACGTTCAACATCAGCCAGGATCCTCTTTGCATCTCTGGTTGCCACAATTGCCGCGGCAGCATTGGACGAAACAGTTGCCGCCGGAGAGGCCGACGTCGCCAACAAACCAGAAGTCGTGGATTTCCAGCGAGACGTTGCTCAAATTCTTGAAGCCAACTGCCTGCGCTGTCACGGCACTGAGTCGCCCGAAGGTGACTTCTCACTAAGCACCGCAACCTCCCTGAGAGAGGCAGGTTTCGTTGTTCCTGGCAACCCCGAGCAAAGCCATCTACTGACCGTCGTGCAGCCTGGCGGAGATCAACCGCCGGCAATGCCGAAAGAAGGCAAGCCGCTGACTGGCTCGCAAGTTGCAGTGCTCCGTCAGTGGATCGAGGCCGGAGCTGAGTGGCCAAAGGGAGTGACGTTACGGGTCCGATCAAAGGCGGACTCAACGTGGTGGTCACTTCAGGCGGTCACGCGGCCAGTGCCGCCGCAGACCGTCTCAAGCAGCGAAAATCCGATCGATCACTTTGTCCGGGCGCAGCTCGATGCGAAGAAACTCAAGCCATTTCCGGCCGCGGATCGCCGAGTCCTGATTCGCAGGCTCTACTTCGACCTGCTCGGTCTGCCGCCGACGCCTGAAGCTGTCGCGAGCTTCGTCGCTGATCCAGATCTCGATGCCTACGAGCAGCTTGTCGATGAACTGCTGGTTTCAAAACATTTCGGTGAACGCTGGGCAAGGCACTGGCTGGACATCTCACACTACGCCGACACGCACGGTTTCGAGCGTGACAAACGTCGCGACAACGCCTGGAGATACCGCGACTACGTCATCCGATCGCTCAACGCCGACAAGCCTTACGATCAGTTTCTGATTGAGCAGATTGCCGGCGACGCCCAGGACGCTCCAACTGACGAGTCAATCATCGCCACCGGATTCCTCGCCGCCGGGCCGTGGGACTTTGTCGGGCAGGTTGAAACCAGAAGCCCGATCCTCAATCGAACCGCGCGAGCACTCGATCTCGACGACATGCTGACTCAGGTGATGACTTCAACCGTCGCCATGACAGCCAACTGTGCGCGGTGCCACGACCACAAACTCGACCCGATCACGCAACGCGAGTACTACCAGCTCGCGGCGGTCTTCGCCGGTGTCCGCCGCGACAATCGAGACATCAACCCGGAACGACGAAATCAGTACAACGCGGACAAGGCTCGAATTACCGAATCCATCGGTCAGGTGGCGGCTCAGATCGGGCAACTCCAGGGCGAAGGACTCGACCTGGCCGACATCGTTGGAGGAGGCAACGGCTTCGGAAGTGGAAAGCAGGGTCTGGGGATCGACGCTCGCACGGGCAAAGTCCAGGAGAGGCCGTTCGGCGATCTCGGCAACGTCAAGCCGGGCAACTATGCGTCCTGCAAATACCCGTTCGTCGATGGCGTTTTTGTTCCGGCCAACGGTCAGACAAAGATCAGCTCAACCGGCCTGATTGCACACAAGCTGCCCGAAAACAGCGGCAAGGCCTGGGACATGGTCCGCCACGGCCCCGTTTCGAGTCAGTACTCAACGACACTCGGCACCACTGATTACAACTCCGCCGGCCACTCGATGATCGGTCTCCACGCGAACGCCGGAATTACGTTTGATCTGGCTGCCATCCGAAACGCCGCACGCCCGAAGGATGGCAAGCAAACCTCAAACAGTTCGAAACTGCCGATTGACGCCGACCCCTCGGCCATCGATTACAAGTTCTCCGCCGTCGCTGGCTACGGCGGCCGAACGGTGGAGCCGAGTGCCGAGTTCCGCGTCTACCTCGACGGAGAACTGAAGTCGACCAGCCGGCTCGGCCGCAACGAAACTGCAGAAGTCTCGATCGAGATTCCTCCGACTTCCCGCTTCCTGACGCTCATCTCAACCGACGGTGGGAATGGATACGGGCACGACCAGATCAGCTTCGGCGACCCGCGACTGAGAATGGCCACGCCCGCCTTGCTGACCGACAAGCGGAAGGAACAGCTCGCGCAGCTTCGTAAGAAACAGGCATCGCTTGAGGCAGAGCTGAACGAACTCGGCGAGCCGCCTGAGTTCTATGGCGTCGTCAGCGAGACTCCACCGGCCGTGCATATTCTGACGCGAGGAAACCCCGAAGCACCTGGCGATACCGTTGTGCCGGGCACGCTCGGCTTCGGCAAGGCTGACATTCAGTTTGGATCAGCCGACTCACCAGACAGCGACCGCCGACTCGCACTGGCGAAATGGATCGCGTCGCCGAACAACCCGTTGACTCGTCGCGTGATCGTCAACCGGCTGTGGCATTGGCACTTCGGCAAAGGCATTGTCGATACACCCAGCGATTTCGGCTTCGGAGGCGGACAGCCATCCCACCCGGAATTGCTCGACTGGCTGGCCGACGAACTGCTGCGTTCGGATTGGAGCCTCAAGCACATTCATCGATTGATCGTCACTTCGCAGACTTACCAACAGCAAAGCTCCCCCGTCGTCACTGATCAAGGGCGCGATCCCGCAGCGGTCGATCCCGCAGCGGTCGATCCCGCAGCGGTCGATCCCGCAGCGGTCGACTCTGACAACCGACTTCTCTGGCGAATGAACCCGCACCGCCTGGAAGCCGAAGCCGTCCGTGACTCAGTGCTCGCCGTCAGCGGAAAATTGAATATCGCTATGTTTGGGCCAGGCTATCGCGACTTCGACTACAAAGAGGCCTACGCTCCGATCTACACCTACCGGACCGCCGATTCCCCGCCACTCTGGCGACGGAGTGTTTACCGATTCATCGTGCGAACGACGCCGCAGCAATTCATGACCGCTCTGGACTGCCCCGACCCGGCCAACCTCACGCCTCAGCGAAATGTCACAACAACGGCTTTGCAATCCCTGGCCCTCTACAACAACGAATTTATGCTGAAGCAGTCTCGTTACTTTGCCGAACGTCTCGCGGAAGAACACGATTCGAATATCGACAACCAGATCCAGCGAGCCTTCCAGTTGGCATTCGCGCGTTCCCCCGACGCGAAAGAACGCGAGTTCTCGCACAAGGCAATTGCTCAACACGGCCTGTGGCAGTTCTGCCGAGCCATGCTCAACGCCAACGAGTTCATCTACATCGACTGAGCCATCGAGACGTCCATGTTTCACCCATCGACCACTCATCAGCATCCGGTCACTCACCAGCGTCCGGTCACTCACCAGCGTCCGGTCATCAATCGGCGTCCGGTCATCAATCGGCGTCCGGTCATCAATCGGCGGTCCGCTCTCCAACTGGCCGGAGGCGGCCTGGGCAGCGTTGCGTTGTCCGCGATGCTGCAGGCCGAGCAGCCAGCTCACCACGCTGCCAAAGCAAAGTCCGTTATTCAGATCTTTTGTCCCGGAGGAATGAGTCACGTCGACACGTTCGACTATAAGCCGGAACTGATAAAGCGTGCGGGAAAACCATTCGACCCCGATGGCAAGCTGCAGTTTTTCGCGTCGAAGCCAGGCAACTGTCAGCCGGGCTTCTGGAAATTCCGTCAACATGGCGAATCCGGCCTGTGGATGTCCGACCTGTTTCCGAAACTGGCAACCTGCATCGACGACATGGCCTTCGTCTATTCAATGCACAGTAAGACGGCGCTGCACGGCCCCGGCTGCTTCATGATGAATACCGGTTTCACCCAGCCCGGTTTCCCCAGCATGGGATCATGGGTCACGTACGGCCTGGGCAGCGACAATCGAGACTTACCATCGTTCGTCGTGTTGCCTGATCCGCGAGGCCTCCCGCCCGGAGGAATCATCAACTGGGGAGCCGGTTTCCTTCCCGCCGTCCATCAGGCCACGACACTGGACGCCACCGATCCGCAGAACCCGATCGTCGACCTCTTCCCCACAGGAGACGCACCAACTCCGTCTGCCTCGGCTTCAGGGAGCGAGCTCGATTTTCTGCAGCAACTCAACCGACGCCACCTTGAGCAACGCCAAGCCAACTCAGATCTTGAAGCACGCATCGCCGCCTACGAACTCGCCGCCCGCCTGCAACTCAGCGCCCCCGAAGTCGCCGACACCAGCAGCGAATCCCTGCCAACTCAAAAGGCTTTCGACATCGACGATCCAGACATCGGACCATTCGGACGGCAGTGCCTTCTCGCTCGTCGCCTGGTCGAACGAGGCGTCCGCTTCGTCCAGATCTACTGCGGCGCCGAAAACACAACCGCGCAGAAGATCCGCCCCAACTGGGACTCACACGAAGACCTGCCTCGCGACCACGGCTATTGGGGCCGCGTTCTCGATGCAGGCGCGTCGGCACTGCTCAACGATCTGAAAACTCGAGGCTTGCTCGACGAAACGCTCGTCATGTGTACGACCGAATTCGGCCGGCAACCCGCCGCCCAGGGAGCCCGCTCAGCCGGCCGAGACCACAACGGCGGAGCGTTCACCGCATGGTTAGCCGGCGGCGGAATCAAAGGCGGAGTCGGTTTCGGAGCCACTGACGACCTCGGCTACAAAGCCGCCGAAAATCCAACCTACAGTTACGACCTGCACGCCACCGCCCTGCACCTCCTCGGCCTGGACCACGAGAAATTAACCTTCTACCACAACGGCATCCAACGCCGCCTGACCGACGTCCACGGCCATGTCATCACCGATCTGCTGACCTGAGCGAATTAAAGTCGTCAATCTGCCAGCAACACCCGTTCGATCCGACGAACAAAGTACTTCCGAGATTTCAATGGCACTCGGCGCTTTATCATTACCGGTTGAAACAACTCGATTGCTTCGCCCAAT
>JBLFXD010000591.1:0-4945 GCA_047611045.1 Planctomycetaceae bacterium
TCAGGTCGTCTGACTTCTTTCTCGCCTGGTCGTCGTCGGCTTTGCAGGACGAACCCGCAATTGAGAACACGACGACGACAATCGCAAGTGCCCGGTGCAGGGCATTGGTCTGGCTAGTTAAAAGCAATGGTCTTCCTCGCGGCTACGGCCCGTGACTGTCCTATCGTGTCAGGTCTTCGAGACACGATCAAACGGGCAGCTCGACAGCGGCCGCAATTTCCCGACACAGTCGTGGGAAAAACTAAGTCAACAGTCACAAAAAAAGCCGCTCAGGTGACTGAGCGGCTTGAAGCTGTTCGATTCTTCGCGACAGAGACTAACGTCCCAGGAACGCGATAACCTTACCGACTTCCACTGGAAGACTGACGTCGTCCATGTGCGGAGCGGCGGTGACTGTTGCTTTCAGCTCGTTCTGGTCAAAGCTGATCCAGTCACAGGCTGGTGCGGTGTTGGCAGCTGCCATCTCTTTGTAAAGATTGAGCAGGTTCGGGCGATTTCGGATCGTGATAACGTCGCCCGGCTTCACCTGAATCGACGGTTTGTCGATCGTTTTGCCGTTCAGCTGGAAGTGACGATGAACGATGCCCTGACGAGCTTGTGGTCGCGAAAGCGCGAAACCAGCTCGGCGGACGACGTTGTCCAGCCGCTGCTCACACATGACGAGCAGGTTTTCACCCGTGTTGCCCTGCTTACGACGAGCGACGTCGTAAAACTTGCGGAGCTGCTCTTCTCGGAAACCGTAATAGAACTTGATCTTCTGCTTTTCCTGCAACGCGAGACCAAATTCAGACATCTTTCGACGTCGTTGAACTGGTCCGGGAGGATTTTCACGTGCTTCGAACGCTTTCTGAGCACCCGCATTTTCAAAAATAACAGTTCCGAGACGTCGATTGATTCGTCCCTTTGGTCCAGTATACCGACCCATTCAGGTAGCTCCTTAAAGCGTTACAGAGAATGACTTTATCGCGTTCACAGACGATCCGTACGAGATGTCTGACGCAGTCATGAATGTCGTAAGCGGCGAGACTCTAAGTATTTACGTCGCCCGTTTCAACCATCGCCGCTCGCGCCGACGAGTAGCATCTTGTGGGTCAAACTCGCGATTGAGTCTCAAATATCGTTGCGAATTCCGATCGCCGTGGCGGTTGCGTAGGCCTTGCAGTGAGAAATGGTGATCAGGAATTCGTCGATGCCAATCTTTTCGGCATACTCGCCCGCTCCCCCTCGGATATTTACGAAGGGCTGACCGCTTTTCTCATTCAGAATCTCGATATCCAGCCAGCCGATGCCTTTGACGAAGCCCGTGCCCAGTACCTTCATGATGGCTTCTTTAGCGGCCCAGCGTCCGGCGAAGGCTTCGTAGCAGTGCTTCCGTTTCTGACAGTACTTGATCTCTTCGGGTGTGTAGATCCGGTTGATGAAAGTTTCGGCGTGCCGCTCGATCATCTTTGCGATCCGAGCAATCTCGACGATGTCTGTTCCAAGTCCGACGACCACAGGATTTCAGCTTTCGAAAACGGAGAGAACACGCTGACGGAAACAAACATTTCGCAACGGAGTCGAGGTTACTTCATGCCCTGAGCTTCGTCCAACAGTCGCTTCAGCTCGGCGAACTGCTCGTCGTTAAGTTTGGCCGGAATCAAATGCCGTGACGACTTTCCGTCGGATGTCTCGACTGCAAGGTTGACGACCGGGCGAGCATCGCAGCCGCACGCCGACAATTCCGCAGACACGGCGGCAATTGATTCCTCGGCAGGGCTTGCAGTCATCAATTTAAGCGGCTCAGGTATCGGCGCGGGGAAAATGTGCGAACGAATGATTCGTCGCCACGCCTGACACGTCGAGCAGAACGGACTCCCAACAGCCGACCTCGCCAACAGCCCCGCAGCGATCCCGGCAAGCAGCAGCTCGATGAGTCCGATCAGTGCGGCGCCAGATCGACTCTCGACAACAGCCGACGCTCGATGAGCGAGCCAGTCACCGAGTTCAACTTCCGGCGGAGCGGTCTGCTGGTCAAGAAACTCTGCCATCTGCTGGCGAGTTTCTTCGTACGCATTGAGCTGCTCGGCGTCACCGTCCACCGGCTTCTTCATTTGCGCCAGCATTTGAGCAGCGAGCGCTGCGTCGGGGCGAGGTTTCTCGGGCATCTTCAACTGAGCGGCCCAGCCCATCCACCACAACGTCGCGGTCACGACAACGCTTGCCACGCCACAAGCGAAACCGCCGGCTACACTCATTCTTTGATAGTGCATTTTCAGCGGTACGGCGGCGCGACCGACCATGAGTCCGACCACACATCCCTGGCCGACTGCCAATAGTCCAAGCAGCCGGAATCTCGTTGGCACGAGCCCGAACAACAGCCCGATGACCACCGCGATGGCAAGACCGGACAGAAGCCACAACAAGGACCGCTTCACCCGCAGCTCGGTCATCGGCGAGTTCTCTCTGGCCGCGGCCGGTGTTGACTCTAAGGCAGAGCGTGCCGATTCCGATCCGTCGTCGTTCGAATCTGTCTGGTCCGGCTCGGGCATCTGTTCCGTCGGTTTCTGTGGTAAGAGTTGAAGTTTTATTGGGCGAGCGGGTAGTCGGGCGAAACGCTGCGCACACGCGAAAGAATGGACTATAACCGTCGGCCCGTCAGGCCATTCCAAGGCGTTTCCGTTTCAGAATTCGAACGATACCACGGACCATGAGCACAACAAACGTCATCGAGATCCTCCGCGAGCGGATTCAGTGCCACTTCCCATTGATGTTTCTGACGACGCATGAAGAGGACCGTTGGGAGTCGGAACTCGCGACACTGGCACTCGACATGGAACGCGGCCTCGTCATCTGGACCGCGACCGACGGTGCCGCTCCGCCGCTTGATGCCCAGAACGGCGACCACCACAACGCCGGTGACTTTCTGCTGCAGATTACCGACTACCCGCGCGACCACGTTTTCCTGCTGAAGGATTTTCATCCGTTCCTGAAGGATCCCTTCGTCGTTCGTCGCCTGCGCGATGTCATCCCGAAGCTGACCGAGCAGAACAAAACCATCCTGCTGATGGGTCCTGACGGCAACGTGCCAGTCGAGCTGCAGCGAGATTCGGTTTCTCTCGACCTGCCACTGCCCGGTTTGGAAGACCTGCGCGAGGAACTGCGCGAGCTGCTCATCCAGCGGCAGCATCAGGGAGAAACCAGCCTGCGGCTGAACGAGCAGCAGGAAGAGAAACTGCTGAAGGCGGTCATGGGCCTGACGACGAAACAGGTTCGGCAGGCTCTTTCGCGAGCGTTGCTTGGCCGCAGCAAAGTCGACAACGAGGTTTACGCGGCGTTGATCGCTGAGAAGAAGTACATGGTCCAAGGCTCGGACATGCTGGAGTTTCAGGAACTGGCCGAAGGTGCGAAAGACATCGGCGGACTGGACGCTTTGAAAGCGTGGGTCGGCACCAGGGCTGAAGCGTTTTCAGAGAGAGCTCGCCAGCAGGGCATCCCGGCACCAAAGGGAGTGCTGCTGTTGGGGGTGCAGGGTTGCGGAAAAAGTTTGACGTCACGAGCCATCGCGCAGATGCTTGCCTTTCCGCTGGTCAGGCTCGACGTTTCAACGTTGCTTAGTGGCGGCCTGGGTGAATCAGAAAAGAATCTGCGAGACGTCCTGAACCTGATGGAAATGATCGCTCCGGCTGTCCTCTGGATGGACGAAGTTGAAAAAGGCTTCGCCGGAGTCGGGGAAGGAGCGGGCAGCGATTCAACGATGATTCGCCTGATGGGTCGCTTCCTGACGTGGATGCAGGAAAAGAAAGCTCCGGTATTTGTCGTCGCGACCGCGAACTCGGTCACCGGATTGCCTCCGGAAATGCTGCGTCGAGGCCGCTTTGATGAGCTGTTTTTTGTCGACCTCCCCAACTACCACGAACGAAAAACGATTCTCGAAATTCACTTGAAGAAACAAAGCCTGACTCCCGAAGAATTTGACATCGGGCGTCTCTCCGACAAGTCCGAAGGGTACAGCGGCGCAGAAATCGAACAGTCTGTGCAGACGGCGGTTATCGAGAATTACACCCGCGGCGGCAGTGTCGGAATGAAGGATCTGGAAGACGCGATCGACGACACCGTTCCGTTGTCAGTCACGATGGAAGAGAAGATTTTCGAACTTCGCGAGTGGGCCAAAAGCCGTTGTCGGGCAGCGACTCCAGATAGCCGAGTCCTCCAAATGCTGGAAGAAGAGCATCGCGAGAAGACCGGCGAAGCGCCGCCGGAAATGTTCAACCTCATCGACGACGACAGTGCTGACGAGCCGGAAAACGAATTCAACTGGAAGACGTTGATCGCCGAAGGCCGAGTCCAGGCCGGACTGCTGGAGTACGTCTCTGAGCAGGACGAGATCACGCTCGCCGAACTTCAGAAGGCCGTCACCGGCCACGTTGAAGCTGAAGGCGAATTCGGCCTCGCACTGCGAGCCGACCCGCACGTCGTCATCTGGCACGGCATGAGTGCCGAGATCGCCGCCCCACTGGCGAAGTTAATCTCCGACCGCAAGCTGTACCTGCACCCGGTTTCGGACTCGCAATACGGTGCCGATGCTGCCAGCGTGACCTTGCCAAAGCTCGCGACGCTGTCCGACACTCGACTCTCGAAAACCGCCTGGTTCCCGGTAGCCGTCAGCGCGATCGCCCCACAGGAAGTCGACGAACGGCTGGTCCGAGTCGCTCGGATGAAACTTCGGAGATGAGCGAGCGTCGAGACAATAACCACTGGGAAATTCGTCGCCTCAGCATAGGGACTTAATTGTCAGGCGATCCCTCGCTGACGCTTTTTGAAATTGCGCAGTTTTGAGTCGCGAAGCGACGGCAGCGCATAGCTGCGGGCGTCAGCCCGCAGAAGAAGTGACACAAGATCCTTAGCCGCGAAGCGGCGACAGCAATTATCTCGCTGCCGCCGCTTCGCGGCTCACGTGTTCATT
>JBLFXD010000592.1:0-4943 GCA_047611045.1 Planctomycetaceae bacterium
GCCGAAAACCTGAATGTTGGTTTTGGCCTGCCACGTGACTTCACCCGGCGACACGTTCAAGCCGTAGCCTGTCGACGCGAACGCCAGCGAGTCCGCTCGTTGCTCGCCCTGATGATCTTTGAAAAACAGCCGAAGGTTTGTCACGCCGCCCACAGGGATCGAATAAGTCGCGGGTTCTGTAACCGGAGTCGGACGATCCAGCGAGTGAGCTCCCACTACGAGATGACGCCCGGCGGGTACGTTGACATTGAGCGTTCCCGACGGAACGGGAGTCAAGCGAAATACTGCAGAGCGATCGTTGCCCGAAGCGTGAAGTAACGTCGACAATTCTAATTCCAGAGTGGCACTGCCGGTCTCATTATGAAACAGCGTCAGCACCGATGACGGCTGGCCTTTACCTTTACTTTTGGCGACGAGTGGAGTGCGTCCAAGTTTTGCGGGCTTGCCGTTAACCAATGCTTTTTCGACAGAGAGCTGGTCGAATGGCAGAGCGAGCGTTGACCAGCCTGCCTGAAACTGGCGGAAGTTAATCGCTGCTTTGATCAACAGATGATCGCCTGAGATTTCTGCCGAGTAGTCGGCATCGGAGACGACCATGCCCGCAGGAAGTCTTGGGGCAGCTTCCTCGTTGGCTTGAGCCTTTGAATAGAGCGTCTGGAACTCGTCGCGGCTGAGCAGGACGCCTTCGCGATCGCCGCTCAGCACCACGTCCAGATCAGCGATTGGGACGAACGACTTCCGCTGTGGCAGATTGCTTTTCGATGAGCCCTGCGCATGCGTCGTTCTTATTGCGGACTGACCACCAACAAGGATCAGGAGCGCGACGATCAGTTTTGCAATCAAGCAAGTAGGCTGGAACAAGCTCCGCGCAGTTCCGGCATCTACGCCACCAGTATTTCTGCCGGAACTGCGCACAGCTTGTTCCAGCCTACGGGTGGGATCAGAAAATTTCGTTCGGATTGAGTTCATGGGTTGGTCCCTCAATTCCCGAACTGTTTACGAAGGTCGTCAAACACGCCGGGCGGCGGGATGACAACGGGAAGTGACGCTCCGACACCTGGGCCGGGCGGTGGGCCATCGTCCGGAACTTCCGGTTTCGCAGCGGCACCGGACTTCCAAGAGAAGACCGTGTGCAACACCCAGATCCCGAACAGGGCATAGATGCCGAACCTCGCCGCCGAGATGACTTCTGCTGACCAGCCTGGCGAACTGAGTCCAAACAGGATGGCGCCAAACGCGGCGATCAAAATCAGCAGCAGCTTCGTATCCCACGAAAGGCCTCGCAGCAGAATCGCGATCAGAAGCAACGCTCCACTGGCCAGCCAGGTGTAATTCGATTGGCTCGCCCATGTGAGCAGAATCGAGTCGCGAGAACCGAGACTGCTGTATCGAAATCGGTTGCCTTCGGTTGGGAAGTCGATGAATCCTGCGGCTGGCACACCGACCCACTCATCAGCATCGAAGTAGTCAAAGTAGCCCTGGCGACGGATGGCCAAAGCGTCGGTGACTTTGAGTTTGGTTTCGTGCGTAAAGCCATCGGTGTCGCCCAGCAGGTTGAAGTCTTCTGGCGTCCAGACCACGGTCTGCAGTTGTTGCACGACGACGCCCGAGTTTTCGATACCGCCAACCTGAGGAAGTCGAAGCAGGAGTTTGCCGCCCCAACCGTCGAACGGAGCTCGAACATCCACCGGGGTCATCATCTGCAGGGTCAACGAGAAGAGATCATCCGAAGACCCTGGCCGAGCCACGTTTATGAAGTACGAATCCCAGCCTTCAGTTTCCATTGGCTGAGAGTTCTTTTCGGGGCTGACCTGCTGGCCGTCGATGAAAACTCCGAGCAGTTCAGAACCGACCGGGACATCGACCCGCAAACGTTGACGTTCGCTCGATCGAATGCGGTACCGGCAACGGTAGTTTGCCTGGGTGTCGCGTCGTGTCACGACTTCGACGAGGGCTCGCGTGACGACAGTTTCGACAACTTTCTGAATCTCGTGTTTTGTGGACTCGATGCGGAAGCCGACTGGCTGTTTGAAATATCGGTAGGCGAGCGAGCCGGTTTGCGGCAGCAGAGACAGCTCTCGGACGTCGATCGCTTCCAGACTTTCGTCGAGAGTCTTTGCGCTAACGGACAACGATCGATCTTTGCGAACGACGATTTCGCCGGAAACATTCGAGAGTTCGACGACGCGCTGCTTCTCATCGCTTCCGTCGAGGCCCAGAACTCGAGCTGTCTGGAAGACGATCTCGGATGATTCGGCATCTTCTACTGCGGCCGCGGGTTCTTCGTTGCCGTTTTCGGTTTCACCGGCAGGCTTCACGTCCCACGTCAGTTGGAAACGATGCTGACCGAGAACGTCGCGTTGCATGGTGACGGTCCAGGTCACCCAGCCATCGACCGCTTCATCTGCGGGAACCTTCTGTTTGATGGCCGGAGCAGATGCCCCGCCGAGAGACGTGACCTGAAGTTGTTCGGAAACTTCTTCCGGGACGGCAAAGCGAAAAACATCAAGCCCAGCGTACTGGACGAGGTATCGCAACTCGGTCGAAACCTGAATGACTTCTTCTTTGACGTCGATGGTCGTCGCAACCTGAGCTGAAAGTCGGGTTGGACGTCGATTGGTTCGGAGAGGAATCGTGACCGGACGGCGGTTGAACGACCACGCTGCGGCGACTCGTTTGCCCGCTCGACTTTGGCCAGATGGGACTGGCAAAGGTTGAGCTGCTTCGAGACTTTCCTGATCGGTGATCACTTCCAGGGCTTCCGAAGCCGAGACATAAACTTCGGCAGTTTCTCGCTCGGCACCTTGGGGTTCTGGGATTGGCAGCGAAAGTTCGAGCGACTCGGACGCCTCTTCAAAACTCTGATGCGCGGTCAGGCGAAGGCCGACCTGCACGTCGACGCCGGTCTTTTGCTGCATGACGACTCGCAGCGTTCGTGGACCTTCGCCTTCAACGTGAAACTCGCGGACGTTGTGGCCCGTCGATGATTCCACACGGTCGACGTCGAGTTCGTCGGGAAGTGCGATTCGAAATTCAAAGACGCCGGCACGTTCGACCTGATAACCGAGATCGGCAACAAGTTTCAGTTCGTCGTCGGCGAATTCAAATCTGTAGGACGATTTCAGAACCAGACGAGCTTCGACCGGCTTCGCCAGAACCTGCAACTGAATGTTCGAGCTGTAGAACTTGAAGGTTGCCGCTCCGGCCTGTCGAAGCAACGCGTGAACTTCGGCGTCTTCGATCCGGACCAGACCGGTCACCTGTTCGAACTGCAGCGACAGGTCTTTGGCACCGGCGACCGCCAGCTGTCCGGATTCGCGAACCGCATCGATCGCGTGGATGCCGTTGAAGTTTCCGTCTGCATCGCGGCCGGCCAGTTGGATCGCATCGGCCGAGAATTCCCGCTCGGTGTGAACTTCGATCGAGACCTTGTCAGTGGCCGGGCTGAGGAATTCGACTCGGACCGTTTGTCGTTGCTCGCCGGGTTCGGCACGCCAGCCGCGAATCTTTGCATCGCTGGACGACACGCCGAGAATGCGATGCCCGACCGGAACGGCGATTGCCAGTTCGGTCATCTCGCCACGCAGGATGTCGTAGTTGAGGAAGGCGTCGGTGTGAACAAGGCCGTCTCGCAATGTCACCTTTTGATAGTTGGTGACGGCGGCCAGCAGGTCCATGTCCGGCTTCTGGCTGGTTCGAGGATGCCAGCTGGCTGAAATCTTGGTCGTCGCGCCGAGGTTTACTTTGATGCGGGTTTCGTTGCCGACACTTTCGACCGGAAGCGCGATCAGGTGCGGTTGCACATCGACCGTCTGGTCAGCTTCGGGGATTGCCAGCTCGAAAGTGGTGACTCCGACGGCGGGAATGTTAAAGTCGACCTGACGACCGTCGGGCGATGTTTGAATGGACGCGGCGAGTTCAATCTCAACGGAATGCTCGCCGGCCTGTCCGAACAATAGAGCGTAAGTTCCGTTGCCTGTCCCTTTCAGCAGAACCTGCTTGCCGTCTTCGACCGTGAGCTTACCGACGGCGGCGTTCCCAAACTGAATGGGAACTTCGACCCACGGCTTGCCGAGAACTTGGACCGTCAGGCTCGCTTTGATTCGAAGCAACGATCGGTCAACCGTCGCCCTGTAATGAGATTCCGTGACGACCGCTTCGACGATGTTCTTCTCGGGCGGCTGGTTGCCCTGTTGCCAGCGTTTGACGTACTCGGAATACGGCATAAAAACCGTCGAGCCGTGTTTTCCGAAGACGTCTTTCAGATTCTTGTACGGAAGGTAGATCAACCGTTCCCAGTCCGAAGCTGCATCGGCGTCGGCGGCGGGTTCTGCAGCGGGAGGCGGCGCGGGCGAAGGCACGACTCCGTTCGTGGTCGGCTCATCCTGGGCCGCGACGGGGGAGTCGACGAAACCGGCGATCAGGAAGAACGCCAGCGCCGCGGCGATCAGCATCCTGAGAAAGCCTGATCCGTGCTTAATCGGAGAGTGTCCGACTCGACAACCGTCAGATTGAGACCGCGCTTTTCGCAGCAGCGATTTGCGAATTAGCTTGCGACACATAATCAAATTTCCTGCAACCCGGGAAGGTATGAGGCGGGCGTAGTGGGAAAGTCACGCGGGCATGAACCGAGCCAACGTGAACGACGTGCCGTCTCCAATTGTGTTTACGACAAGCCGTTTCGGGAGTTTAGGCCGATTGCACTGGCTGTGCCAATTATACCGGCTTGGCGGTTGGCCTTGATCAGCTATTGGCCCAGTGGCGAAGAAAAACATTGGCGCTGTTCAGTATGGAAACGAACATGGCTCGACTGCGTTTGGTGAGTTTTGAAGCAGAACCAAACACGAGGCCGAGCCATGGATGGCAATCATACTTCTTCGTTCGACAATCCCAATCCCAAACACCGCTATGACAGAATCGACGTCGCCAGCCGGCTCGATGAC
>JBLFXD010000593.1:0-4942 GCA_047611045.1 Planctomycetaceae bacterium
GCTCGTTGAACAGCCCGGGAAGGAAGACGACTCAATGGAATCAACCGTCGTTGATCAGGCACCCGGTTCCGCAATCTGTGTCCCGATTCCTCAACGAACCAGTTGCCGCGGCGCGATCGAAGTTCTTCGCAACAGCCTTGTAGAACCGCTCAAGCAATCCAATCTCGAACTCTGCATCGCTGTCGCGCGGCAGGCGGGGCTGGCCCTGGAAAACCTTGAACATCGAGAACGCCTCGAACAGGCCAACGTCCAACTACGCAGCGAAGTCTCCGGTACGAATCGGATGATCGGAGAAAGTCCGGCCATCGCTCGCCTGCTTGAACTCGTCAGCCGAGTCGCCCCTACCGAATCGACGGTCCTTGTCTCCGGAGAAAGTGGCACGGGCAAAGAACTCGTGACGCGCATGATTCACGATTCGAGTCTGAGATCAACCGGCCCGTACGTCGCTGTTAACTGTGCCGCGTTCAACGAGGCGCTACTTGAAAGCGAACTCTTCGGTCACGAAAAAGGAGCGTTCACCAGCGCCGCGAAACAACACCTCGGCCAGTTTGAACGTGCTCATCGCGGGACCATCTTTCTGGACGAGATTGGCGAAATGAGCCTCAACTGCCAGTCCAAACTGCTGCGGATTCTGGAAGGCCATCCATTCGAACGACTCGGAGGAGCCGACCGAATCCAGACCGACGTCCGCATCGTCGCCGCCACACATCGAACCCTGCCTGACCTGATCATCGACGGTCGCTTCCGTGAAGACCTTTACTTCCGTCTCCGAGTCATCGAGCTTCAAATCCCACCACTCCGTGACCGCGGCGACGACATCCTGCTGCTCGCCGGAAACTTCCTGCAGCACTTCCACAAGAAGTCCGGCCGAGGCCCCGTCCGCCTCTCCGCCGCCGCCGCCGACGTCCTGGTTCAGCACTCCTGGCCCGGCAACGTCCGAGAACTAAGAAACGCCATCGAACGCGCGGCGGTTCTCGGCTTCGACGCAGAAGTCCAACCCGACGACCTCGGCCTGCGTCTCTCCGCTAGTCCTACTGAGCCCGCTGCCGCCTCTCCATCACCCGCAGCCGTCGCACCACAACCCGCCAAGGCCACCGACACAAACCTCGCCGACGCCGAACTACGCCACATCAAAGCCGTCCTTGCCCAGTGCGGAGGCAACAAAAGCCAGGCCTGCAAACTCCTGGGCATCGGCCGCGGCACGCTCTACAAAAAGCTTAAAGAAATCGAAGACCGCGGTCTGTAGGAACATCAGGCGTGGTGGGCGGTTTGACCAATCAGCGTTTTCGGCATTGCTGGCATGGCAACTCCAGGATGCACCGACCCGTTGCTGAGTGGCCGATTCATTTTTTCTGGCGTTCGGTCGCTGCCGACGAGCCGCCTTTGGCGAACTGGCTCACGTTGCGAATCACGTCGTACCAGAACGGCGATCCCAGCCCGGCAGTAAAGAGAATGCCAATGAACCACTGCACGTAGAGCCTGCAATTCGGATCCTTTGATTCGCGGTCGGTGTGACTCCAGTATTGGGGCGGTTCCGAACCAAACGGAAAGAATGACCATCCGAAAGGAATCTCGCCCGCGCTCAATTCGTCGAGACTCGCTTGCAGTTCAGCCTGTTGATCCTTGAGTTCCTGCAGGACGTCTTTGTTCGTACCGGCGGGGTCGACCTCTTCAAGCTGAGCCGTGTAATCCGCCATTGCCTGTTCGGACTTTGCCGCAACCGCCGCGCTCAGAGTTGGGTTGTCGACATACAGACCCATGATGTTGAAGCTGTCGATGTTGAAGGCCAGCGCCACTACAAATGCAACGACGGTCGCGACTTTTCGTGTGTTGCGGCGAAACAGTGCTGAGTAATCCTTCTCGACGGCGGTGTATCGTCGCGAGATCTCGTCAAACACTTCTGTCGCTCTTTCGCCCGCATGCTGACGCAGTTGCTTACCCAATTCCGTCTGCTTGAGTTTGTCGATCATATCAACGTTGGACAGTTGACTTCGCTTCTGGCCACCTGGCGTTGGTTGGCTGAGGATCGTGGTAAGCGTTTTCAGTTTGAACCCTTTTGCCTTCGCATTCGCCTTATCGCCAAATTCGATTTCGGCGATCGCCTGCAGTTCCTTCTTCAGGAAATCATTCAACATATCTTCAAAGAGTCCAACACGATCGTAAAAAAATGCCGTCAAGATTGAGGGGGCCTTCTGCAAGACCCACTGCAGAAAATCGACGCACTTCGTAACGACGGTCGCGACGAGGAGCATGGTCACAGCAAAGGCAAGGACCGCATCGAGAAGTGGCATCGGAACCTCACTATCAGAAGAAACACGTTGTACAGCCGCGAATTCGATTCCTTACGACAAAGGGGGCAGCAACTCCTTTGGACTGCTTCCGACGACGATGTGATCATGATACTTTCTGCACACACTGTGTCCATTCGTTGGCCTGTTGGTCTCCATTGAAAGTCTAGTTGCAGAGCGGGGCCATCACCGCGTTGCGGGCTCCTCTCAAAGTTCGTGTTTTGGGCGACGAGGCCAACGTCACATGGCACGCTTCACACCTGAGCATCTGCAAGCACGGACTCACCAGAGAACGCGAGCGTTTTCGGACAGGCCGGTAATGTTCGATGCCCTTTGCGCTTTGCGCGGGGTGCTGTAAAACAAAAGGCGATTCGACAACCACTTCTCTAATCTGAAGTCTGACAGCTCAGGGAACCTGCAAATGCGAGTTGTGCTGCTGATTGCTATCGTCTGTTCCTCGGGAATTACGCTCGCTGCTGAGGAAGTTAGACCGCTCACGTACGAACGGGATATTCGGCCGATCTTTCGGGCTCACTGTTTCGACTGTCATGGGGCGACGGACGAAGTGAAGGGTGGGCTCGATCTGCGGCTTGTTCGGTTTCTGAAGAAGGGTGGCGAGACCGGGCCGGCGATTTTCGCGGGAAAGCCTGGCGAAAGTTATTTGCTGCAGCGACTTCGGAGCGGGGAAATGCCGCCGGGTGAAGGGGCCGTTCCCGACAAAGAGATTGCGATCATCGAGAAGTGGATCGGCGCCGGTGCGAAGACCGCTCGGGCGGAACCTGAGTCCATCGGGCCCGGACTTGGCATAACCGAAGAGGAACGCAGCTTCTGGTCGTTTCAGCCGATCCTCAGGCCAGACGCCGATCCGACATCATTCCCAGCCGAAGCTCGTGTGCGGACACCGATCGACGCTTTGCTGCTGAAGGCCGCGATGGCAAGTCCGGGCGGTGCAAGCTCGGACGGAAGTGTGAATGGCCAGCTCTCTTTTGCTGAAGATGCCGACCGGCGAGCACTCGTGATTCGCTCGTACTTTGATCTGGTCGGTTTGCCGCCGTCGCCGGACGAGATTCAGAAATGGGTCGCGGATTCAGCTGACGACTGGTACGACCGTTTGCTGACTGAACTGCTGGCGTCTCCGCATTACGGCGAGCGTTGGGGGCGGCACTGGCTCGACATCGCCGGGTACGCGGACTCGGAAGGTTATTCGACAGCCGACGCCGAACGTATGTGGGCATGGAAGTATCGCGATTGGGTGATCCGTTCACTCAACAACGACATGCCGTTTGACCAGCTTATTGCGGAGCAGCTTGCCGGCGATGAGCTTGCCGGCCCGATCAACGGAGATCTGACACCCGAGCAGATTGACCTGTTCTCGGCCACCGGCTTCCTGCGCATGGCGGCGGACGGAACCGGCAGCGGCGCGAACACTCCCGACGGACGGAACCAGGTAATCGCCGACACGCTGAAGATTGTCGGGACGTCGCTGTTGGGGCTCAGTCTGCAGTGTGCACAGTGTCACGACCATCGCTACGACCCGATTCCTCACACGGATTACTTCGCGATCCGAGCGGTGTTTGAACCGGCACTCGACTGGAAATCCTGGAAGGTTCCGAACGCTCGTCGGGTTTCGCTTTACACCGCGGCCGATCGAAAGCAGGCCGCCGAAATTGAAGCAGAGGCTGCGAAGATCGCTGCCGAAAAGACCGTCAAACAGACCGAGTACATGAAGCAGGCTCTTGAGAAAGAGCTGATGAAGTACGAAGAGCCGCTTCGCACGAAACTTCGCGCGGCCTACCAGACCGCCAAAGACAAACGCACTGACGAGCAGAAGCAACTGCTGACGAAGAACCCGAGTGTGAATATCTCAACGGGAGTTCTTTATCAGTACCTTCCGAAAGCCGCAGAAGAGCTGAAGAAATTCGACGCTCGCATCGCCGAAGTCCGGGCGAAGAAGCCGGTTGAAGAATTCATTCGCGCTTTGATCGAGCCGCCAAACCACGCTCCGGAAACAAAACTTTTCCACCGGGGCGACCATCAGCAGCCGAAGCAGACCGTAACGCCGGCGTCGCTCAGCGTTGCGAGTCTCGCAGGACAGCCCGTTCAGTTTTCGCCGAACGACGACAAGCTTCCAACGACCGGCCGACGACTCGCCTTTGCACGGTGGCTGGCAAGTCGTGACAACCCACTGTTCGCTCGCGTGATCGTCAACCGCGTCTGGATGCACCACTTCGGGAAGGGACTTGTTTCAACGCCGGCTGACTTCGGAAAGCTCGGAACAAAGCCGTCGCATCCGGAACTTCTCGACTGGCTCGCCGACGAGTTCATTTCGAACGGTTGGAGCCTGAAGTCACTGCACCGGACGATCATGACTTCAACTGCGTGGCGGCAGAGCAAAGAAGCGTCGCCAGAAAAATCAGTGTTTCCCGTTCCGTTGCAGAGGCTCGAGGCCGAGACACTGCGCGATCGAATGCTGGCTGCTTCGGGCCAACTCGACCGCACGCTGCTCGGTCGCCCGGCAAAGATTAAAGAAGACGACACCGGACAGGTGGTTGTCGACGGAACTCAGACTCGCCGCAGTCTGTATATCCAGGTGAGACGCAGTCGGCCGGTGGCGATGCTGCAGACGTTCGATGCGCCGGTCATGGAGACCAACT
>JBLFXD010000594.1:0-4938 GCA_047611045.1 Planctomycetaceae bacterium
ACCTGCCCCACGACACTTATTCCCAAGCCGATTCTTAGTCATCTGTCGCGGACGGAATTCGCTTCAGAGAACCGACACCACTTTGACGGAGGCAACGATGCAACTGCGTTTCTCTTCGGCGCTGCTTATCGCTGTGGTCATCTCTCTTTCCTCCGGGATCCCAGGGTCCGTTCTGGTCAACTCGACCGGTGCTGAAAGTTACTCTGTCTCTGCGGCCGAACCTCAAACTTTCCTTGAGTTTGTGAGAACTCAGCGTGACGCCTTAAGAGGAGACGATGCAGCGCCCGCTTCACTGGACGAGTGGAAGTCTCGCAGAACCGAAATCCGCGAGAAGCTTCTCGAAGCGTGGGGAGGATTCCCGAAAGAGCATGCCCCACTGAATTCGAAACTTCTGGGAACTCTGCAGCGCGACGGCTACCGCGTCGAAAAAGTAATCTTTCAGACGCTGCCCGAGGTCTGGATCACAGCCAACGCGTACGTGCCCGACCGGCCAGGCAAACAGCCCGCCGTCCTTTGCGTGCATGGTCATTGGAAAGGGGCGAAGCAGGATCCACACGTTCAAGCACGCTGCATCGGACTGGCGCGGCTTGGGTTCTTCGTCCTTGCCGTCGACGCCTTCGGAGCCGGAGAACGAGGAATCGGAAAGGCTCTCGGCGAATACCACGGCGAAATGGTTGCCGCAACGCTTTATCCAATCGGTAAGCCGTTGAGCGGTATCCAGGTTTATGAAAATCAGCGAGCGGTCGACTACATGCTCACTCGGCCAGAAGTCGATGGCGACCGGCTCGGCATCACCGGAGCCAGCGGCGGCGGCAATCAGTCAATGTACGCCGGCGCGTTTGACGAACGTTTCAAAGCTGTCGTGCCGGTCTGCTCGGTCGGCAACTATCGGTCCTACCTGGGAGCCGCGTGCTGCATGTGCGAAGTTGTCCCCGGCGTCCTGCAGTTCTCAGAAGAGTGGGGCGTGCTGAGTCTAACGGCCCCGCGAGCCCTGATGATCGTCAGCGCGACCCGCGACGCGTTTCAGTTCTCGGTTGGCGAAGCGAAGAAGTCACTGGCGTTTGTCAGGCCGGTCTACCAGCTCTACGAACGGCCAACCAGCGTCAATCATTCGATCTTCGAATCCTCGCACGACTACAACCAGCCCATGCGAGAAGCAATGTACGGCTGGATGACTCGCCACCTCAAAGGTGAAGGCGACGGTTCGCCGATTCCTGAAGCGGCGATGGAAACCGAGGATCCGGAAACGCTGCGGTGCTTCCCTGGCAAAACTCGCCCCGACGACTGGATGACCATCCCGAAGTTTGCGGCCGATGAAGGACGCGTGTTGCTCGCCCGGATCGAAGCGCCAGCTACCAGGGAAGCCTGGAAATCCTCGGCCGAACGGCTTCGGCGAACACTCGACCAAAGCGTACTCGGTGGCACGAGGCCTCGACCCGTTCCGACTCGATCAACTCTGAATACGTCTCCCCAGCAGAAGGTTACGTTCGTTCCGGAATCCGGAGTGCAACTCACAGCTACGCGCACCGTCGGCAAGGGGCCGCAGAAGGCCGGCACTGTCATCGTGCTGAGCCTTGAGGGCGAAGCGGCAGTGCTGTCCGACAAACTGGCCATGGCCGTTCACGAGTCCGGTCGACGAGTGGTCTCGCTCAGCCTGCGGGCTACCGGCGAGCACGCACACCCGAGCGACAAAATCGCACGAGCCCCCGACCACAACACGGCCGAGTGGTCACTGATCCTTGGCCGACCATTACTCGGGCAATGGGTACTCGACGTTCGATCGGCCATCACCACGCTCGAAGCACATGGCTACGCCGTCGATAATCTGACCGTGATCGGTACGGGCCCCGCCGGCGTGGTCGCCCTGTGTACAGCGGCACTCGACGACCGGATCGATCACACAGTCACAGTCGGTTCCCTGGCAAGCTTTGTGAGCGATGCTCCGTACGAGAATCAGCGACTCGGCATCCTGCCCAACGGAATCGTTCGCGACGTCGGCGACATTTCGCACATCGCCGCACTCATCGCTCCCAACAAGCTGACAGTCTGCGGCGGCGTCAACGGAGCCGGCCAGCAGCTCAACGAAGAATCACTTCGCGCGACATTCGGACCGACGCGACACGTCTTCGAGCTGTCCGGGACTCCAGACAAGTTCGACGTATTTCCGCTGCTCAACGACGAAGACATCGTTCGCAAGCTCAACTAAGAAGTACGAATCCCTTGAGGACGCAACTATGCACCGCCTGCTGATGCCAGTTTTCTTTGCCGCTACTTGCGGCCTGCTCGCTGCCAATAACTATGGAGCGAGATTCGCATTCGCCGCTGACGCTCCAACAGTTCGCAAAGTTACTGCCAAAGACATGCCGCGCATTCCGCATACTGAAGCGGGCGACGCTCTCAAGACGTTTCGTCTGGCCAGTGGCTTTCAGCTCGAAGTCGTGGCGACGGAGCCTCTGGTTTCGGATCCGGTCGCCGCGTGCTTCGACGAATTCGGTCGCATGTTTGTCGCGGAAATGCACGGGTATCCGTTTTCGCAGGAGCCGACTCGGCTCAACCCGTCGGGCGGCGGAAAGGAAGATGCGGGAGTCATCCGCCTGCTCGAAGACACGAACGGCGATGGCCGCATGGATAGCAGCGTGATCTATGCAGACAAAATCAGCTGGCCGACTTCCGTCTGCTGTTACAACGGCGGCATCTTCGTCCTCGCTCCGCAGTACCTCTACTATCTCAAAGACACAGACGGAGACAACAAAGCGGACGTCCGCGAAATCGTTTTGTCCGGATTCGGTCGGGACAATGTTCAGGCACTGGCCAACGGGCTTCACTGGGGACTCGACAACAAGATCACGTTCTCAGCCGGTCGCAATCCGAAGAAGCTGCTGCATCGCGGAAAGCCAATGTTTCCAGTAGGCAGCAGCGATCTCCAATTTGATCCGAAAACGGAAAAGTTCGAAGTCGTCACCGGTGGGCTTCAGTTCGGTCATTCAATCGACGATTGGGGCACGAGGTTCGTCTGCAGCAACAGCAATCACATTCAACAGGTCGTGCTTCCGCAGAAGTACCTCGCACGCAACCCGTACATTGCCGCTTCCAGACCGATCCGCAGCATCGCTGCCGATGGTGCCAGCGCTCCCGTATTCCGACTCAGTCCGCCCGAACCGTGGCGTATCGTCCGTCAGAAATGGCGAGCGGAAGACAAGGGTTACCGACTGGTCATCAACGAGGACGGTGCCTGGGAATTCATCCCGCTCGATCCATCGAAGAAAAAGGGCGCCGTGCCGACAGAGTACCCCGTCGGCTTCTTTACATCCGCAACGGGAATCACGATCTATCGAGGCAACGCCTATCCCGACAAATATCGAGGCAATGCGTTTGTCGGTGACGTCGGCGGAAACCTCGTTCACCGCAAAACAATTAACACCGATGGCGTCGTCTACCGAGCCGAAAGAGCCGACCAGAACGAGGAAATCATCCGATCGTCAGACAACTGGTTCCGCCCGGTCAACTTCGTGAACGCCCCCGACGGGTCGCTCTACATGCTCGATATGTATCGCGAGACGATTGAGCATCCGTACTCGATTCCCGAAGAAATTAAAGCGTTCCTCGACCTGACCAGCGGGCACGACCGAGGTCGCATCTATCGCCTGGTCAGCCCGGACATGAAACGACTTCACCCTGAGCCTCTTGGCGACATGCCAATCATCAAAATTGCGTCATTCCTGAATCACGACAACGCATGGCATCGCATGACGGCCATGCGTCTCTTGAGCGAGCGTGAAGATCGAAGCGTTGATCGTGCCCTTGCTTCAATCCTGAGCGATTCGAAAAACGCTCTGGGCCGCATGCACGCTCTGTACGCACTGCAGAATCTGCAGTTACTGAAGCCGCGACATCTTCGCCTGGGTATCAAAGACGAGCATCCGCGAGTTCGCGCACACGCTGTGAAACTCTCGGAACCGTTTCTCGCCGGACGGCAGGCTGATGACATCCTCAACGACCTGTTGCCACTCACTGCGGACCCAAGCGAGCACGTTCGGTTTCAGCTGGCTTTCACACTCGGAGAATCTGCGGACGAACGAGCAATCGCAGGTCTCGCTCAACTCGCGCTGGACGTCAGAAACGGAGTCGACACGCGAACTGCCGTCCTTTCATCCGTCTCCGAAACAGCCGACAAGTTGGCGGTTCACTTGATCGCGGCGGACCAGGCTGACTCAGCACGAACGTTGGCTCTCCTATTAAAACTCGGCCAGATCGCCGGCTCGAATCCCGACACCGCGACGGGCCTGCAGATGCTCGCGTCAATCGCGAGCGGCGAGGTCTCGGCAAGCATTCAGCAGGCGATTCTGAGCGGACTGGGTAAAGGCCTCGCAGCGCGCGGCTCGACTGTCAGCAAACTAGTCACGGACAAGTCTGTCCCTGAGAACGTTAGTCAGGAAATCGCGACGCTGTTTTCGAACGCCGTTCTGTCGGCGAAAAACGAAGACAAATCCTTGAGCGAAAGACAATCTGCCATTGGCCTTCTCGCCTTCGCCGATGCATCAACGGCGACGAGAGTCCTGCCCGACTTCCTGTCGCCTCAAACAGCTCAGCAATTGCAGCGTGCCGCCGTGGCATCGCTCGCCGAGCACGACTCAGCCGAAATCGCCTCCACGCTTCTTGCAGGTTGGAAAACCTACGGCCCTCAAGTTCGGCAAGACGTCGTCGATGCTCTTGTTGTGAGGACGTCTCGAATTCAGTCACTGCTTCAAGCCGTCGAGGCAAACGTCGTCAAACGCAGCGACCTCACGCGCGACCGCAAGCAACTCCTGATGAACCATCCGAATTCGGCGGTTAGCTCGCGCAGCCGCAAACTGTTTGGCGTCGACGTCAATTCAGATCGCGCCAAAGTCGTCGCCAGCTATCAGGACGTACTGACTCTCGATGGCGACATTACACGCG
>JBLFXD010000595.1:0-4938 GCA_047611045.1 Planctomycetaceae bacterium
TCCACTCAACCGGCGACTCCGGAAGATCGTATTCGATCGCTCGGAACGCGCCGGTCGACTCGACGGCCAGCAGAGCAGATTGTGATAGGTGTAGAGCCACGAATTATCCATTACAGCGAAGGTGCCAACCAGGTGGTCCGGTCGGCGATTCGCAATCAGCTAAGTGTTCGAACCAGCAATTGCTGCTTTTGGGTGGAAACTTAATTTGCAGGCGAGCAGCTGTTCGGCAAGCAGAATGACGAACAGAATGACGAGTAACCAGAATCGGACTTCCTGACCGGCGTCGCGGCCGGCGATCCAGGAAAACTCGCCCGGTTCATGAATCAGAATCTCGAGGTTGTCTCCGAGTTGCTTGCGGATCAGCTCGGTCGTCGCCAGCGAGAGATCGCTTTCTTCAGCTGGCACGTTGAACGTAATCCAGCGCTCGACGGGTGTTTGATTTTGATCGAGCAATCGCACTCGATAGACGCCCGGCGTGTCGGTATCCCGGTAGGAAGCCTGCAGCCGAACGGGCATCGCTGCCCCGGACGGAGCCGCCGCGCCTTCCGAATCGCTCGCAGCGGCATTCGCGGGAGCCGCTTTCAATCTCGTTGGACTGTCTGTGTCGTCGGGGCTGAAGATCTCTACTTCATCGAGGAACTCGGCCGGGTTGAGCGACAACTGAATCGGTTCGCCCGACTGACGCGTTTCGAGGATCCGGTCGCGGCGGGCGATGAATTTTTCGAGGTCCAGCATCGTCGGGACGAAACTCGGGTAGCGTGCCCAGTTGTTCCACGTTGGGGCGCAGGTTGTCAGGCAGGTGAAGATGGTTCCTTCGCCGTACGATGTCGTAAACGCCAGCGGCTGCCGATTGGTTAAGTGGGCAATTGTTTGAACGTTGTCGCCGCGTTGCTGATCGTCGACCTCCCAGTCTTCCGAAACGGGGAAGTACTCGAAAACTCGAGTTAGCTCGGTAAACGGATTCTCCTGCCCTTGGAAAACTCCGAAGATCGGGTGCTCGGCAAACTCCGTATCTGGATCTGAATCACCCGACGACTGAGTCTGATTCGCGACGATGCCGATCTTCACGGGAAACAGCCCGGTGCCACCGTTGTAGAGTTCTGAGATGTAGAACGACGGTCGAATCTCATCGCCGAGAAACCAGGCCAGCCCGCCGCCGGTTTTGACGAATTCTTCGAGTGGTGCCAGCGCGTCGGCTGGTAAATCGGAGACGTTCAGCATGAATACGCTTTGGAACTCGTCGATCGAACGCCGCCGTAAATAGTCGACCGTTTCCAGTTGAGCCGAGTAACCCGTTATCGCTGGATCGGCAGCCAGAGCGTCGACAAGATACTCGCCGTCGTCGTTCGCCGGGTTTCCTTCGATGATCAGAACCCGGTTGATCGGTGACACCTCGACCGAAATGAATCGAGCGTTGTCGGCCAGCAATGAATCTGGACCAAGCCGCAGGTCGACTTTGTGGCGGCCGGGCGAGTCGAATGTCAGATCGAATTCCTGATCAACGGCGACGCCCGCTTCGACTCGGTCAAAGTTGATGGTTAACGGAAGCTTCTGACCATCCTGAAAAATGTTGACGGGAACTTTCGTCGCGACCTGGTCGCTGAAGTTCTGAATCGACAGCGAAAACCGAACGGGCACTCCGACAGAAGCAACCTGCAGATCTCCGGACAGACTGGTGATGCCAAGATTGCTGTTTCGACGACCCACCGTCTTGACCAGGTTAATCGCCACGCCCGCCGAGTCGAGCTCTTTGACGATCTGAGCCAGCGACTGCTGCTCTTGCCAGTCTGGTTGTCGATAGTCGGAAATGACGTGCAGGTGCCGGACGGTGGCTCGGTCTTCCAGCAGAACGTTGCTGGCACCTTCCAGTCCTTTCACAAGATCCAGCGTCTGGTGCGTGCATTTCTGGTTGCGCAGTTTTCCGTCGAGTTCCACCAGAAACGTCTCGTCGACTTCCCGCTGAGTGACCAGTGGCTGCTCGGGATTCGAAAGCGTCAACAGCGTGAACTTCTGCGTTCCCGGACGACGCGAACCTTCGGCGACGAGTTTACGTACGATTTCGAGTGACTCGTCCCACGCCGTTGAGTCGCCAAGCTGGTCCCGCATCGAGCCGCTGTCGTCCAGCACGACGACGTGGTGAGACTGTGCTCCCTGAAACAAACTCAGCTCGCTGGGATCAAGAACGAGCCGCGATATCAGCGCGACGATGCCGAGGACGATCAGAATTCTTAGCAGCAACAAGAGCAGCTGCTCAATCAGGATGCGGCGGCGGTTGCGGCGCTGACTTTGAAGCAGAAATTCCATCGCCGCAAACTGCACGCGGCGATAGCGCATTCGATTGATCAAATGGATAATGATCGGCGAAGCGACAAGAGCCGCGCCGCCGAGCACGAACGCTGGATTCAGAAAATGTGAAGCGATCCAGGTTTCCATTACCGGTTATTTACAACCACGAAAGAAACGAAATACACGAAAACTCAGGACTGCCCAAAGTTCATTTTTCGTGTCATTCGTGTTTTTCGTGGTTCATATTCCTTCTGTGATTAGTTGTGAGCTACTGCCGACCTGATTGCTGCATGCCGATGCGGTGGTTGAGGTAGTGGGCGAGGACGGCGTCGATGTGTTCGCTGGTTCGGATTGTCTGGTAGTCGATTCTGCCTCGTGAGCAGAAGCGGCGGAGTTCTTCGAGGTAGAGGTTCATGGCTTCGAGGTAGCCGTCGCGGAGCGACCGTGGATCGCAGACGAGTTCGCCGGCTTCTTCGAGACCTTCAAAGCGTGTCGAGCCTGAGTAGTCGAAGTCGAGTTCTGCGTTGTCGAGCACGTGAAAGAGCAGGACGTCGTGCCCTCGGTAACGCAGCAGGTTGAGTCCTTTGAATAAGCCTTCGCGAGGAACGAACAGGTCAGAAATAAGGACGATCAGTCCGCGACGGGATTGCTGCTCGGCGACCTTCTGCAGGATTTCGAAGATGTCTGTTTTCTTAGCTGGCTTTTGAGAATCGAGTGAGGCCAGAACCGCGTTCAGGTGTGTTGTCTTGCTGAGGTGCGGCACCTGGCTGCGGATGGCATCGTCGAACGTGACGGCTCCAACGGCGTCCTGCTGTCGGAGGAGTAGGTAAGTTAGTGCGGCGGCGATCGTGCAGCCGTAGTCGTACTTGGTGATCTCGCCCGAGCCGAACTTCATCGACTCGCTCAGATCGACCAGCAAAGTTGTGCGGAGATTGGTTTCCTCTTCGTACTGCTTGATGAAATATTGATCGGTCTTTGACCAGACCTTCCAATCGATGTGGCGGACGTCGTCTCCAGGCGCGTACTCCCGGTGCTGTACGAACTCGATCGACTGGCCGAAGTACGGACTGCGGTGCAGACCGGATAAGAAACCTTCGACGATTCGACGAGCCCGGACCTCCAGACGGGAAATCCGTGAGATTTCCTCAGGCCGCAAAAATCTTCTGGAGCCTTGGGTCACTGGTCAGCTCGCCTTCCTTTGACGGAGTTTCTTTCACCAGTCGATCGATCACCTGGTCGGGAGAGATGCCTTCACTCTCGGCCGAGAAGTTCGTGACGATTCGATGTCGCAGCACCGGCCGAGCCAGCTCGGCAATATCATCCGTGGAAACGTGGCTGCGTCCTTGAAGCAGTGCTCGCGCTTTTCCACCGAGCAGTAAGAACTGAACGGCTCGCGGACCAGCCCCCCAACTCAGCCACTCATTGATGAACTCCGGAGCGCCGGGTTCGCCGATTCTTGTCTGACGAACCAAAGCCAGTGCGTAATCAACGACGTGGTCGGTCACGGGAACCTGTCGGACCAGATTCTGTAGTTCGATGATCTCTTCGCCGCTGAGGACCGGCTTGATCGAGTCTGTCTGAATGGCCGTCGTCGCTTTGGCGATCTGACGTTCTTCCGCGAAGCTCGGATACTTCACGAAGACCTTGAACATGAAGCGGTCCTGCTGAGCTTCGGGCAGTGAGTACGTGCCTTCCTGCTCGATCGGGTTCTGCGTCGCCAGGACGAAGAACGGATCACTGAGTGCGTGTCGCGACTGCCCGACGGTGACCTGTCGTTCCTGCATGGCTTCCAGAAGTGCGGCCTGCGTCTTGGGAGGCGTGCGGTTGATTTCGTCGGCCAGGACCACGTTGTGAAACAGCGGCCCCTGGATAAATCGAAACTCGCGTTCGCCAGTGTCGCGGTTTTCCTGGAGCACGTCGGTGCCGGTGATGTCTGCCGGCATGAGGTCCGGCGTGAACTGAATCCGGGCGAACGACATCGACAGACAGCGTGCCAGCGTGCTGATCATCAAAGTCTTCGCGAGACCTGGCACGCCTTCGAGCAGACAATGCCCTCGGCTGAAAAGCGAGATGAGCAGGTGATCGATCACGTCGTCCTGTCCGACGATGACCTGACTCATCTGCTCGCGTAATTGAGTCCAGGCTTTGTTCAGCCGGTCAATCGATTCCTGCGTGACGCTGGCGTCTGACATGACACTCCTTCGACATTTCAAATTGCGGCTTGACCTTTCGAGAGGTCTAAGCCGCCGCCCTGGGTTCCGAACAAGTTCGGCGATTGATGTAACGAATCCTTCGTGTACCGACGATGCGGATCACAGAAAGTGCGTGACCTGCAAAATCAGGGAAAGCATGGTACTGGCAATCGGGTACTGTCGAGAAGCCAACCGAGTACAGAACAAAGCAAACGTACCAGTTTCAGATTCTGCGCGACGAAAGCTCTGAATCCGCGTTTCGGATTGGCGATCGTTGTGGATCCGCTCGCCTGGAATTCGTTGATTCAGCACGGCCCGCGACGACAGCAGGAATCTGTCGAAAGATCGTCGTCACCTGCCACGACCACACGACAACTGAGATGATCTGTTGAACTTTGCTGACTCTACCGTTTTCTATGTGCGCAGGAAAAACCGGGTTCGTCTGTTGACCACTTTCTGC
>JBLFXD010000596.1:0-4922 GCA_047611045.1 Planctomycetaceae bacterium
CGCCGCCATTCGTAACAACACGCCGTATAACGAAGGCGAGTACGGTGCGAACAGCACAATGACCGCGATTATGGGACGCATGGCTGCTTACGGCGGAAAGGTCGTCAAATGGGAAGACGCCATCAACTCGCAGATCGATCTCATGCCGGAAACCTATACTTGGGATACGATGCCTAAGGTTCTACCCAACAAAGACGGCGTCTATCCTCATGCCGTTCCGGGTGTCACGAGGACTGTCTAACGACTTTAAACCGTTAAAGAGCCGACCAGCGTTGGCCCTTTGACGAACGAAGCGATTACAATGGCCTGTCGGAAATGATCCGGCAGGCCATTTCTTCTGCGCTCTATTCTTCACTCTGAGATCATCGTCCAATGCGACGCACAGTGGGATCAACTTCGGATGGTTGAACTGACGAACGAAATCATCGACTACCAGGCTCTGACCGAGCAGATTCGTTCGGACCAGGCTGGCGCGGTGGTCCTGTTTCTGGGGACCGTTCGCGAGATGACCAAGGGCCGACAAACGCTCGCTCTCGACTACGACGCCTTCCCCGAAATGGCCATCGCCAAGATGGAAGAACTCGAAGCCGAAGTTCGCGAACGATGGCCGGTCACGAATGTTGGAATCGTTCACCGGCTCGGACATCTGGAACTCGGCGAAATCAGCGTCGCCGTCGCCGTCAGCAGCCCTCACCGCGAACTCGCCTTCGAAGCCGGCAAGTACCTGATCGACACGCTCAAAATCACCGTGCCCGTCTGGAAAAAAGAAAACTGGTCAGACGGCAGTACGGAATGGGTTCACCCAGGAACGGGCGAACCAATGACGGAAAACCCTGTCACCAGACAACTCAAACAGTAATTGTCGCTCAACAAGAAAACGCTGCTCTCACCAACGAATCTAACAACTCGGCCGTTCCAATGTCTGACAACCTTATCGATAGCTTTGGCAGAGTTCACAACAACCTGCGTATCAGCGTGACGGATCGTTGCAACATTCGCTGTTTCTATTGCATGCCGGCCGAGAACGTCGAGTTCATGAACCGGAAGGACCTGCTCAGCTTCGAAGAAATCGAACGCTTCGTCCGCATCGTCGCACCGCTCGGCGTTAACAAGCTTCGACTCACTGGCGGAGAACCACTCGTTCGACGAGACATGCACCAGCTGATTGAAAAACTGATCGCCATCGACGGCATTTCGGACATCGGTCTGACCACAAACGGCATCCTGTTCGGCGAGCAGGCTCAACAACTCTTCGACGCCGGCCTCAGCCGAGTGAACATCAGCCTGGACGCTCTCGACCCGGAACGATTCAAAGAAATCACCCGCCGAGAAGGCTACGAAAAAGTCGTCGAGAGCATCCACATCGCCAAGGAAGTCGGCTTCGACCCGGTTAAAGTCAACGCCGTATCAATTCGTGGCATGACCGAAGATCAGATCGTGCCGTTCGGCCAGTTCGCTCGTGACACCGGCGTCGACGTTCGCTTTATCGAGTTCATGCCGCTCGACGCTGACAATGCCTGGGAACGTGACAAGGTTCTCTTCGCTTCTGAAATCATCGAATGCCTGACTCGTGAAATCATGCCACTGGTTCCGGTCGGTGAACACGATCCCAGCGCACCGGCGACCGACTTTCAATTCGAAGACGGCGTCGGCCAGGTCGGCTTCATCGCGTCCGTCAGCCAGCCGTTCTGCATGAACTGCAACCGCTTCCGAATTACAGCCGATGGCAAAATCCGCAACTGCCTGTTCAGCCATGAAGAAACTGACCTCAAGGCTCTACTTCGCGAAGGTGCGAATGACGCCGCCATCATCCAGGCGGTGCGGGATTCGATCACTGCCAAAAAGGAAGGCCACGAGATCAACACCGCAAAGTTCATCCAGCCGGACCGACCGATGCACTCAATCGGCGGATGATTCTCGGCGGTCATCGGTCTTGCGAAAGCACTCACAGGGACGGATACTCGCATTCCTGCCAACTGGCCAGTCAGGGATCTCGCCATGAAGACACTGCTCCTCGCCTGCATCCTCTTTCCTGTGCAGAGCCTGCTGCTGAACTCCTCAGCGGTCGCGCAGCCAATGGTCTACACGACGACCCCGCTGCAGACAAATGGTGATCGTTTCTTCGAATCAACCAACATGAACTGGTCGCTGCGCGGGCCGAATTTCTCGGCATCATTCGGCGGCCCGAATATCGGAGTTCCGCGATTCGGCGGCTACAACCCGAACGCCGGAATTTCATCGGGCTGGGCATTCAACTTCGGCAGATTCTCCGGCACGTTTGGCTTCAACTTCTCACAGGGTTACGAGCGTTTCAGTACGACGACCGCTCCGTCATTGATGACGACCAATGGTCAAACCGGCCAATTCTTCAGCGGAGTTCGCAGGCCGTTTGTCTACTCGCTCGTCCCGGTCGTTCCGCCAGGTGGAGCGTTTTTCTCTGCGCCTAACCCCGCCTTTCAGCAGCAATACCGGCTGCCATCGAGCCTTGCTGAACGAGTCCTTCGAGGCGACGTCGTTCTCCCTGAATCGCGATCCGCCGTTCAACAGGGAAACACTTCGAACGTCTCGCACCCCGGCACTGCATCTGCCGATCCAGCGGTCGCACGAAGAAACGCGGCTTACGCCTGGTTTAATGACAAGGCTGCGACGCGTGCATCGCCAAACAAACCACAACCGACGCCGAGCAACGTGCCTTCGTCAGACCTCGACGTACCGACCGATAGACCGGTGGAAAATCAGGCAGCGATCGTCGCCCGACAGATTGCCCCAACCAAACCCGGAGCCAGTCCAGTATCGACCGTCGCCAGTTCCAATTCTCAGCGAATCGCGGAAGTCTATTATCAACGAGGACTCGACGCCGAAGCCGACAACAATGTCGCGAAAGCAACATTCCTGTTTCGCATCGCGGCCGAACGTGCCTCCGGAGAACTCCGGGACCGCATCGAAAAGCATCGCCGGAAACTACAGCCTCAGTAAGCGAAGTGTTCCTCAGCAACTGCGACCAGATTCGACCTTGCCCTCGCTCTGTCGCTCGATTCGGAAGTCCGCCGCGCCGATCATAAAGGTTACCGCCCCTCACTAATTCAGGAGCTGCTGCCGTGAGAACCTGCTTCCTCAGCCTGTCTATTTTCTTAGCTTTCCTTCCATTCACTGCTTCCGTTTCGGCGGGTAACTGGCCGGCATGGCGAGGGCCAGACGCCACAGGCATCAGCAGCGAGACCGAACTTCCGACTCACTGGAGCGGCAGCGAAAACGTTGAATGGAAAGTCCCACTCCCCGAGCCCGGCAACTCGACTCCGATCATCTGGAACGATCGGCTCTTTCTGACCCAAAGCATCGACGGCGGCAAGCGTCGCGCATTGATCGCCTTTAATCGAAACACCGGCGTCGTCGAATGGCAACAGGAAGTCCCGTGCAGCGTCGAAGAGACGACGCATCGACAGAATCCGCCCTGCAGCGCTTCAGCCGTGACGGACGGCGAAACGGTCTACGCGAACTTCGCTTCCGGTGGCATTCTGGCATGCAGTGTCGACGGCAAAAAGCTGTGGCATCGAGACCTTGGCACCGTGCTCAGCCGTTGGGGTAACGGAGGCAGCCCCGTTCTTTACGGCGATCTGCTGATCGTCTTTCACGGACCGGGGACACCGTCAATCCTCTACGGTCTGGACAAGGCCACCGGCCGCACAGTCTGGACATCCAAGGAAACCGCCATCAACAGCCCGGTGTTCGGCTCGTGGGCCACCCCGCTGATCCTCAAATCGAACTCGCGCGACGAAATGATCATGCCGCTGCCCGGTGGAAAGATCGGCGGCCCGGGCTGCTTCAAAGGTTACGACCCGGCCACTGGAAAAACGTTGTGGCAAATCAATGGGCTGGGAAACGAAGTCTACGCCATGCCGATCGTCGGAGCTGCCGGCAACATCATTGTCGGCATCTCCGGCCACAACGGTCCAACAATGGCAATCCGCCCGGGTGGCTCGGCCGACAGCACCGCGTCGCACCGGCTGTGGCGAACCGAATCAAAGAACCCGCAAAGAGTTGGCAGCGGCGTCATCCACGGCGAGAACCTGTTCCTTGCCGACGCAACCGGAGTGCTGCAATGCCTCAATGCAGAAACTGGCGAATTGGTTTTCCGAGAACGACTCGGCGGAAACTTGTGGGGATCGATCCTGCTGGCTGGCGACCGACTTTACGTCAGCAACCTCGAAGGCGACACGTACGTCGTGCGAGCCGCCTCCGATTTCGAACTGATCGCAAAGAACAGCGTTGGCGAGGCAACCTACGCAGCGATCGCGCCCGCTCACGGAAAGCTGTTTCTTCGGACGCACAAACAGCTCTACTGCATCGGCAGCGGATCGAAGTAATCACGTCACTTGTCGGAAATCACTTCGCAGTCCGGCAGTGACATCCGAAGCCGCGTCAATCCGTCGGCGGAAACTCTCGAACCGACCAGCGTCAGCTCCTGCAGGTTCCGAAGTAGCTTTAAATCATCGACGCCCGCATCGTCGATCTTCGCCCCGACCACGTTCAGCGTTTGAAGCTGAGCCATCTCCGAAATCGACTTCAAACCGACATTCGTGATTTTCGGACCGGCGAAGCCTTCAGAATAGAGCAGAGTCAGACTTGTGAGTTTCTCCAGGGATGCCAGATGCTGCAGCCCGGCATCGCTGACTGACGTCAGACTGAGGTCCAGCTCGCGCAGATTTCGAAACGGCTTCAGCTCTTTGAGTGCCTCATCGTTGATCGAGTCCGCGTAAAGATTCAGCAATTCAAGCTGCTGAAGACCGGCCAGCTTCCGCAATCCTGTCGCCGAAATTCGATCCTTTTCAAAGGCTGTCTTTTTCAGGTTCAATGCCCGGAGCTTTGTCATTCGCCCCAGCACGTCGCACGCCAAATCTGACACGTTGTCACAGACTTCCAGA
>JBLFXD010000597.1:0-4911 GCA_047611045.1 Planctomycetaceae bacterium
CAACCGCCGGAGCAATCTACACCGACCCCGCCGCCCCCGGACCGATCTATCTCCAGGGAGATCACACCACCGTCAGTTTCAAGAATATCTATCTGGCCCCGGTTGTGAGCTCGCCCTGACGCTCATCAAGTCACCGATTCAGACCCATTGCCTGTAAGTCCCGAGACAGACTTGTGTTTTTCCGCTGGCTCCAAGCGGTTGTCCTGTTGCCAGGAACCGTTCTGATTGTCGTGCCGGCGGTCATACTCCACCGCACGACAGGTTCGTTTTCCGTACCGGCGACGGATTCGCTGCAACTGATTGCCGCGCTCGTGATCGCAATTCCGGGTGCGGTTTTTAGCGGATGGACAATGTCATTGTTTATCCGGTTTGGAGATGGGACAGCCGCCCCGTGGGACCCACCTCAAGAGCTGGTGGTCCGCGGACCTTACCGGCACGTCCGAAATCCAATGATCAGCGGAGTGCTGTTCATGCTTCTGGCAGAAACGCTGGCCTATCATTCCATTGGATTGGGCATCTGGGCTGCAGTGTTCTTTGTTGGAAACTCAGTCTACTTTCCGCTGGTCGAAGAGCCCGGTCTGCGAAAGCGATTCGGCCCGGACTATGACCGCTACTTCGAAAATGTCGGTCGATGGATTCCGAGACTCACAGCGTGGCCTCAAACGACCGAAGACGCTGAGCGCGACGCATAGAATCAGGGCCGATCGAATTCGGAGACGGGCACGATCCGTGCGTCGGTCGACGTTCAGCACGCATCCTGGACGCCTGGGGAACGAAATCTGCCGCAGAAATCGAATTCCGGTGGTCGGGGAATGGCGCGTCACACGGATTCAGTTCAATCGGCACGCTACGAAATGAATCCCGTGTATAGTCCACGATTGCTGGGGTATGCCCTATCCCGGATGATCTCAAGGTCACATAGTCAGCCGTTGCGCTGTGGGAAATCAGAGGTTGAACAGGTTGAGCACGACAACTCCACAATCCATTGCTGAGCAGAGTCCGTCTGGACGCCCCGGTGGAGAATCCATCTACGGAGGCGAGGGTACGGAATCTTCAAGCAAGTCGCGTGGCAAAACGATCGTAAAAGTTCTGCTCACCATAGGCGCCATCGGCCTGTTATTCGTTGGAATCGCGACGATCGTGAATGACCTGGGCGGTGCGGACTCGACGTTCGTGCTGTACACCGTCCAGCGGGGCGATCTGCCGATTGTGGTCACCGAAAGCGGCGATCTCGAAAGTCAGAAGAAGACAAAGATCATTTGCGAAGTCGAGAGTGTTTCGTTCGAACGCAGTTCCAGCAACGGCACACAGATCCTGTCGATCGTTCCGGATGGCACATTCGTCAAGGCCGATGAACTACTCGTTGAGCTGGATTCGGCACCTCTGGAAGAGCGTGTGGATACACAGACGCTAGCCACGGAAAAAGCCTCGCTCGAACAGGTCCAGGCATCGGTCAAGTACGACAACCAGATCACGCAGAACGAGACCCTGCTGGAAGAGGCGAAGCTCCAGGTGGAACTTGCCAACCTGGCACTCAAGCAGTTTGAAGATGAAAGCGGCGGGACGTTTCAGCTGTCACTGCAGGACACGGAACTGGCCATTCAGCAGGCTCAAGCAGAACGGCTGATCGCGGCGACTGACCTGCGGGGGTTCGAGGAACTCTACAAGCTCGGTTACAAGAGTAAGGGCGATCTTGCCGGAGCACAGTTGAAGTCGCTGGGGGCCGATCGAAAGTTGGCGAGAGAAATCTCCGACCGGAAGATGAAGGTCGAGTACGAGTACATTAAGACGAACCTGGAGCTGAAGGGAGCGTCGGCAACCGCTAAACGTAGTCTGATTCAGGTGGAGCGGGACAACAAAGCTCAGTTACAGCAGGCGCTGGCGGCGCGTGACGCTGCCACCCGATCTCTGAAAAAGGAGCAGGAGCGACTGAAGAAGTACACGGCCCAACTGGACAAGTGCAAAATCTATGCACCCCACAATGGCATGGTCACTTACGCGATGGAAAATCGCTGGAGCACGACCAGTAACATCTCCGAAGGCGCGATCGTCCGTCAGCGACAGGAACTCATCAACCTCCCTGACCTGTCACTGATGCAGGTCAAGACTTCGGTCCACGAGACAGTACAGGACCAAATCACCCCCGGCATGGACGTGACCGTCAAAGTGGAAGCAGCGGGCAATAAGACCTTCCGCGGGACGGTGAAGTCTGTCGGGGTCTTGCCCGAACGGGGCAACTACTTCAATTCCGATATCAAGGTTTACACCACGATCGTCACGATTGACGAAGAGGTCGACCTGCTAAAACCCGGCATGACAGCCGTGGCGGACATTCACGTCGATCTGCTGAAGGACGTCCTCACTGTTCCTGTTCAGGCAATCGTGCAGATTGGCGATGAGTCGTGGTGTTACGTCAGCGCCGGCTCGAATGTGGAACGGCGTCCCGTGGAAGTCGGGCAGTCGAATGACAAATTCGTCGAGATCAAAAGTGGTCTGACGGCCGGAGAGCAGATCGTGCTGAACACGGGAGCGATCATGGACGAATCGAGTGATTCCGCGAGTAAAGCCTCGGAAGAGGGCGACGAAGAAGTACCAGGTTCTGGCGAGTCGGCGTCTGCGAAAGTCGGCAGTACGTAACCCGAAATGAGGGGAGCAGCCCGGCCCCGGCCCACGCAAAAGTACGCTGCCGCAGCAACCGTCTGGTGATCGCATGAAGTTCTGGAATGGCAATACTCTGAAGCTGGGCATCCGCAGTTTGCTGATGCACAAACTGCGAAGCCTGCTGACGATGCTCGGCGTCATCCTGGGAGTCGGTTCGGTCATTGCCATGCTGGCGATCGGCGAGGGCTCCAAACGCGAGGCACTGGATCAGCTGCGGCAACTGGGAGCTTCCAACGTCATCATTCGCAGCGTGAAGCCCGGCCAGAATGAGTCGGGCGAGAGCAGTTCAGGCAGCGGTCAGGGTTCGGTCAGTGCAGTTCTGGATTACGGTTTGAAGTACAAGGATCTCGAACGGCTGCAGGCCACGTTACCGACCGTCGATCAGGCTGTGCCAATTTCGCTGGTCCGCAAAAACGCGATGTACCAAAGTCGCCGAGTGTCGAATGCCCGCATTCTGGGAACCACGTCCGATTATCTATCTGTCAAGAATCTGGCCATTCGCCGCGGTCGGTTTCTGAGTGCGTCGGACGAAAACATGGGCACCACCGTCGCGGTGCTTGGTGACGGCGCCGCCGAGAAACTCTTTAGTTTTGAAGACCCCGTGGGCAAGGTCATCCAGCTCGGAACAAATGCCTTTACGATCGTCGGAGTCCTGAACACTCAGGGCAGTGGCAGTGCCACGGCGGGAGCGATCGGCCAGCAGAATTTCAACAACGACATCTACGTCCCACTGTCGGCCATCCGAAAGCGGTTCGGTGACCTACAGATGATTCTCCGTTCCGGAAGTCGTCAGTTTGAGCGGACTGAATTGAGCGAAATCACGCTGACGATCAAAGACGAAAACTACGTCAGCCAGACGGCGGCGATGGCGCGGCGACTGCTGGACATGGACCACAGCGAAAGCGACGACTACGAGATTCATGTGCCGCTGGAATTGCTCCGGCAAGCCGAACGCGAAAAAGAGATCTGGAATCTCGTGCTGGGGTCGATCGCCGGGATCTCGTTACTCGTGGGCGGCATCGGAATCATGAACATCATGCTGGCCAACGTGACCGAACGAACTCGCGAGATCGGCATTCGACGTGCGCTGGGAGCTCGACGATCTGACATCACTCTGCAGTTTCTGGTCGAGACGACCGTCCTCTCGTCGACCGGGGGGCTGCTGGGGGTCGTCTTCGGAATCACGATCCCGTTGATCGTCGCCTCCCTGTCAGAAATCGAGTCGGTGTTCAGCGTGTGGTCAATCCTGATGGCCTTCAGCATTTCGGTCGGGATTGGCATCATCTTCGGAATCTATCCCGCTCGTCGTGCGGCACTGATGGATCCGATCGAAGCCCTGCGGCATCAGTAACTGAATAATCCGAGTTAATCCGAGCAAGACATGCACAAGCTTCTGCCACCGTTGTGTCTGCTGATGGCTCTGGCCACGGCCATCGCCGGATTCACGCTCGCGTCTCTGCCGAGACCACAGCCAACTGTCGCGCTGCATGAAGCGACGCTCGGACAGGACGATCAGCACCGCGAAGTCCTCGAAAACAAGCTGCAGAAAGATCGCCGGCTTCGGACTTACCTCGTCGCCGGCTTGCTGACATGCACGGTGGTTTTCACGGTCGCCGCCTTCCGGACAATGCGACCGGCCCGTTGAGGTGTTCCCCACTAACGCCATCCCGCAACCGTCCCGCTTCAAGTCCAGGCCGACTTTTCCCGATATAACGGTTATGCCGGTGTCGTCCTGCGCGGCAGACGCTGACGATGTGTCCGGCGGCGTTCACTTCAGACAACGATTTCGGCTTACAGGCTCTCTGCATAAGTCGCAGTTCGCTCCGAGGCTGTGAAACAATTGCCGTGGGGCAGGTTTTCAACCTGCCAAATCACTTTTAAACAGGCAGGTTACAAAGCTGCCCCACGCTTTTTTCACAAGCTCTCCGCGACGATGCCGTTGAAAATCGACGATCGCGACGAGGAAAGGGATGTCATGTTGCGCACGCGAGACATGACTTCATCGAATCCTTCTGGGTTGTCGTGCGGCGGAGCGTCGACAGTCACTAATACTGTCCGGCAACCACTGCGCGGTCATTACGTCGTGCGCTGTCTGACGGCCGTGCTACTTCTAAGTACGACGACTGGTTGCACCAATACGCATCTCCTGTCGTGGTCGCCGTTCTCGTGGAATTCCCGTGAGACGCATCGCTTCAACGCGGATGTCGAGAGCTACTCGATCATCGAGGAAAAGAAGTCCGGCACGCCCTG
>JBLFXD010000598.1:0-4911 GCA_047611045.1 Planctomycetaceae bacterium
CTCCTTTGATCGTAAAAATCGGACTCGGATTCCACAGAATCCCGCGATTCGTCGGGTTTGGTTGGAGTGTCGTCCGGACGTTCTCCCTTTTGCCTGACGAGCCGCGGACGCAATCGAAGTGGCACGTCGAAGTCGAATAACCTGTCAAGGCGCAACCACTTGTGACTAATCCGGTTCACTTGTTGGAGCGGCTCGGCAATCGTTGTGATTCGATGTTGGCAGGGGTAGACTGGCCGACTTGTTTTCCGACGCCGAAATTGTGCGATCAGTTTGGACAATTCCGGCAAATTTCAACCGAGTATTGTAATGAAACACGTTCTCTCAGCAGTCGTTGTCAATCAGCCAGGCGTCCTGGCACATGTTTCGGGGATGATGGCCTCGCGCGCTTTCAATATTGAGAGCCTTGCGGTCGGCGAAACCGAAAACCCCGAGTTCTCGCGGATCACGTTTGTCGTCAGTGGCGACGAAAAGGTGCTTGATCAGGTCCGCAAGCAACTCGAAAAGATTGTCACGATCGTCCGAGTGATCGATTTCTCCGGCAAGGAATTCGTCGAGCGTGATCTCATGCTGATGAAGGTTGCCGCGTCGGGCAGAAATCGTAGCGAGATCAAAGAGCTCGTCGACGTGTTCCGCGGAAGCATTGTTGATGTCAGCCCTGGTCACGTGATGATTGAGATTTCTGGCCAGGAGAAGAAGCTGGAATCCTTCATCGATCTGATGCGACCGTTCGACATCCTCGAAATGGTTCGTACTGGCAGAATCGCTCTGCTGCGTTCGAACGAGGAAAACGTCGATGTCGATGAACGGGCCGCGTGCGAGGATCCGACCGCCGCCTGTTAAGCACTCCCCGTGTGAATACCAACCCGTGTGAATACCAACCCGTGTGAATACCAACCCGTTGAGTACCAACCCGTTGGGTACCAAGTGGAGCGGATTCTTCTCCGCTGATAACCACACAGCCGTTAGCACGACGGTTACCGATTTCCAGCAGGTACGAAGCCTGCTCCGCGTTCCACAACACGGAACGAGGTCTACCAGCAGAGCTGGTTTGTTAACGCGACGAGGATCGTCAAACTTCACCGAATGATGCGTGTGCAGCAAACGGAAATTTGCCTCAAAGAACTCTAAACCACGTCCGAAAGACCCAAGCCATGCCAGTTACGATTTACTACGACGACGATGCCGACTTGTCACTCCTCAAAGACAAGACTGTTGCGATTCTTGGATACGGCAGCCAGGGACACGCTCAGGCTCAGAACCTTAAAGACAGCGGTTGCAACGTCGTCGTCGGTCAGCGTAAAGGCAGCCCGAACTACGATCTGGCAGTCAGCCACGGCTTCGATCCGATGACCGCCGCCGATGCCGCCAAAGCTGGCGACCTGATCAACATCCTGCTTCCGGACGAAGTTCAGGGCGACGTCTTCAAAGCTGATGTCCTGCCGAACCTTCAGCCCGGTAACCTGCTGATGTGCTCGCATGGGTTCAACATTCACTTCGGCCAGATCACTCCCCCAGAAGGCGTCGACGCAGCACTCGTCGCTCCGAAAGGACCTGGTCACCTCGTCCGTTCTGAATACGAAAAGGGCGGCGGAGTTCCTTCGCTCATCGCCATGTACCCTGGTTCGTCAGATAGCTCGAAGCAGCTCGCTCTGGCTTATGCCAAGGGCATCGGCGGAACTCGCGGCGGCGTCATCGAAACCACCTTCGCAGAAGAAACCGAAACGGACCTCTTCGGCGAGCAGGTCGTTCTTTGCGGCGGTGTGAGTGCTCTGGTGAAGGCCGGATTCGAAACGCTTGTCGAAGCTGGCTACCAGCCGGAAATGGCTTACTTCGAGTGCATGCATGAACTGAAGCTGATCGTCGACCTGTTCTACCAGGGCGGCCTGAACTACATGCGGTACAGCGTTTCGAACACCGCCGAGTACGGCGACTACACCCGCGGCCCACGCATCGTCGGCCCGGAAGTCAAAGTCGAAATGAAGAAGATCCTGGAAGAAATCCAGAGTGGCGAATTCGCTCGCGACTGGTTGCTTGAAAACAAAGTCAACCAGGCTTCATTCAAAGCGACTCGCCGTCGTGAACGCGGTCACCAGATCGAAGAAGTCGGCGCACAGCTCCGCAGCATGATGACCTGGATCGACTCGAAAGAAGTCTGAGCCAGACAGAAGCTGAAAGTACTAACCAAAGAAAGCTCGCTCCCACCGGGGCGAGCTTTTTTTGTCGGCAAACAGTCGTCGCCCTCACCATACTCAACGCCCACGGTGTCCTCTCGTACGCCGTTGATGATTGAGCATCCAGAATTACATCGCGATCCTGCGTCGATGCATTTCCTGTGGTTGCGAATCAAACGCAGTCCTCGATTTCCTGAAACGTGCCCACACCGGCATACTGCGGATGATCGGTCTCATCAACCAGAAGTGCCAGGGCAAAAGGACGCGATATGAGTCTTGACCAGTTTCGCCATCGAGTGACTTCGGCCGAACAACTCGAATCACTGATCGGGTCGCCGAGCGAGCTGGTGATTCGCAAGCAGCTTTCGCAACTCGACCACCACATGCAGGCGTTCATTGCCGAGGCTCCTTTTGCCCTGCTTGGGACTTACGGGCGCGACGGGCAGTGCGACGTGTCGCCGCGTGGCGACCGGCCGTCGCTGGCCAGGGTGATCGACCCAACGACGCTGATTCTTGCTGAACGACCCGGTAATCGTCGAGCGGACAGCTTACAGAACATCATCGAGACGGGCCGTGTGGGATTGCTGTTTGTGATTCCCGGCCTCGGCGAGACGTTGCGAGTCAACGGGTCGGCCTGCGTGATCCAAGATGAAGAAGTGCTGGCAACGTTGGCGGTCCAGGGAAAGCAGCCCGTCATCGGCATAGCGGTTGAGGTCGAAGAATGTTACCTGCAATGCGCGAAGGCACTGATTCGTTCGAAACTCTGGGAACCACCGCAGCCACTCAAGACGCCGAGCCTGTCGTGCTTCGCCGAGATCCTCATCGACCAGACCCACGTCGACGAAACGGTCGAATCCCTCGACGAGCAGATTCAGCAGTCGTACTCAGAACGTCTCTATTGAGTTGAGTGAGTTGAGGCGAGAAGCAGGAGATCTGTCGGTGCCGACGAAGATGACTCTGCTCAGTTCCCAATGACGAGGTGCCCCTCGCGAACGACGCAGCACGCGCTGAATCGGTTTCCGGTTCGGATTTCCGCATGCACGTCGGACATCGTGATGTCGGGCTTCCGGTCCAGCACGACGAGGTCGGCTGTCGATCCGGCACGGAGTGAACCGGCTTCGTCCTCGATCCCGAGCACGGCCGCTGGCGTCGAGGTGACGGCTCGAAACAGGTCGGCGTCAGTCATTCCCGAGGCTGACAGTTTCGACATGACCAAAGGAAGATCGTGTTGCGGCGACTGTCCTGCGTGGCGGTTCTGCAAGTCGGTTGAAATCGTATCCGGCAGAAATCCGGCACCGATGGCTGCCTCGGCAACTTCAAAACTGAACGAGCCCATTCCGTGCCCGACGTCGAACAGAATTCCTCGCTGCCGCGCATCGAGAACGCACGGCAGCACGCGACCGTGCTCGATGATGCAGTGCGGCGTTTTGCGGAAGCAGTAGGTCACGACGTCGCCAGGACAAAGCTGGCTGAGCTGCTCTTCGAGTGGCCAGTCTTCCGGACGTCGCATCCCGAAAAGCACTGGCAATCCCGATTGCTCGGCGGCGAGAAGACCATGCTGCAACACTTCCCGTGGATCGTTGTCTCCGCACGCGTGATGGCTGACGTTGACTGCCAGCATGCGAATCAGGTCGGGATACTTCGTGGCGGCAGCAACGCAGGCATCGACGTCCGCATGGGCAAGGTCGGCAAAGCAGCCGGCAGAAGTCGACTCGCCGATGCGTGACAGGTTCAACGCAAGCAGGACTCGTGACCGCGATCCGTGCACCGTTGAGGCCACGAAGTCGTCGACGCCGTCGGCTCCCGCGTCTCCCTGAGACTGCACCGTCGTCGTGCCTCGTGCGAGTATCGCCGAGTCCGGGTTGACTCCGAATATAGATCCCCGCTTCGCTGGATGAGCATGCAGATCGATCAGCCCCGGCAGCAGGATCCCATTCGAAAAGTCAAGATGCACTTTCGACTTTGATGTGGAAGGCGTCGCCGTCGAGTCCGCAGGAAGTGGATGAAGTGGCGAGTCGGTCTCGAGGGACGCAATCCTTCCGTCTCGAACGATCAACGTGCCGGGGCCGTCGATGACAGAGGCGGAGCATACAACTCTCCCGGTCGTGATTGAGATTTCCTGCGGCTGCATTTTCGCCATGGACCATTCTCCTGCATCGGCTGTCGTATCATGCTGGCGGGTGTGTCGTTCAGCAATCTTTCAATTCCGACGAGGCGCTTGAATCTTCGCCGACCACGTTGTCGATCACCGGACCGTCGCACTGGATCAGCAAGGTCGGCCGCACCGACGCCTTACTCTTGCGGAGCGTTCATACCATCGAGTTGGCTCGCCGTCGATCTCTCAGGCGGCGTATCATGGAGTCGTTCTTCCAGCCGCAGCAGGCCGCACCAATTCAGAACATGCGAACGTCGTGTCCCCATCTCAGCTTTCTCGACAGTTTCTACTTTGGTGATCGATGATGACAAACAAGCTCGCTGACAAAGTGATCCTCGCCTGTTTTCTTCTGACTGCTGATGCAAGCTTTGCACAGAGTGGCCGCGTTGAATCGAAGATTGGATTCAATGATCAGATTCGGCCGATTCTCTCTGAGTATTGCTTTTCCTGTCACGGTCTGGACTCGGCGAGTCGCAAGGCGGAGCTGCGTCTTGATCAGCGACAAAGTGCAATCAGTGCGGGCGCTGTTGAACCCGGCAAGCCACATGAGTCAGAACTGATCGCTCGAATTCTTAGCGATGATCC
>JBLFXD010000599.1:0-4907 GCA_047611045.1 Planctomycetaceae bacterium
GATCGACATTCTGCGACTGGCAGCCGATGGCCGACACTGGGACACGCCACCGTTCGCGACGCTTCACACTTCTTCAGACGGAAGTCGCACCACTACGGGCCAGATGGACTCGATGCTCGAAACTTCGCGAGGCCTGATCCTGACCGACGACTACGCACCGGTCGATAACCTACTGCGAGCGGTCTTTGATGATCAGGATTGACGAGGCGTCTCTGTAGGGTGGGCACTGCCCACCATTCATGGAACCTTGTGGTGGGCAGTGCCCACCCTACGACTACGACAGGGAGCTCAAAACCTCTGTCGCGGCTTCGATCGTTTTCTTGATGTCTTCGTCCGAGTGTGCGGCGGAAACAAAATTGGCTTCGAACTGGCTGCACGGCAGGTAGACGCCTCGGTCGATCATGCCCCAGAAGTATTTGGCGAATCGATCAGTGTTGTTTTTCTCGGACTGAGTGAAACTGACGACCCGTTCCGGGTTGAAGAACAGCGTGAACATACTGCCGACCTGACCGATCGAATGTTCGATACCTGCAGCCTGAGCGGCTCGGCTGAGAGCATCGCACAGGTGCATCGTCAGAACTTCCAGATTTGCATACGGGCTGTGGTCTCGAAGTTGCTTCAGCGTGGCGAGCCCACAGGCCATCGCCAGCGGATTGCCCGACAACGTGCCTGCCTGGTAAACCGGACCGACTGGCGAAACCGTATCCATGATGTCAGCTCGCCCGCCGTACGCTCCGACGGGCATGCCGCCGCCGACGATCTTGCCGAGCGTCGTCATGTCTGGAGTCACTCTGAAACGTTCCTGAGCACCTCCGTAGGCAACTCGGAAGCCAGTCATGACTTCGTCAAAGATGAGGATGACTCCGTGCTTTGTGCAGAGTTCCCGGCATGCTTCCAGGAAGCCATCTTCCGGCGGCACGCAGCCCATGTTTCCAACGACGGGCTCCAGAATGATCGCCGCGACTTCGCTGCCGATCTTGTCCAGCGTGTCGCTGAGTTGCTGAGGATTGTTGTATTCCAGAACTGTCGTGTCGGCGGTGCAGCCTTTGGGGATTCCGGGGCTTGACGGAACGCCCAGCGTCAAAGCGCCACTACCGGCCTGGACGAGCAAACTGTCGACGTGACCGTGATAGCAGCCCGCGAATTTGATAATTCGATCTCGACCGGTGAAGCCTCGAGCCAGTCGAATGGCGCTCATCGTGGCTTCGGTGCCTGAGCTGACCATGCGGACTTTTTCGATCGACGGTACGGCGTCGACGACGACCTGAGCGAGTTCGGTTTCAAGTTCGGTCGGAGCGCCGAAGCTCGTTCCTTTCTTCAGGGCTTGCTCGACAGCCGCCACCACTTCCGGGTGCTGATGCCCGAGAATGTGCGGCCCCCAAGATCCCACAAAATCGATCAGTTGATTTCCGTCGATGTCGTAAAGGTAGGCTCCTTCGCCGCGATCAATGATCAGCGGGCTGCCGCCGACTCCGCCAAACGCGCGAGCGGGGCTGTTAACGCCGCCGGGAATCAGCTTCTGAGCTTCCGCAAAATGGGCCAGACTTTTCTCTCGTGAAATTGCAGTCATGTCTTGTTGAAATCCCGTTTGTGTAGGTCAGGTTTTGCCTGACGAAGTTTTTCTGATTGTCAGAATGTGTAGGGCATGTCGAGCGAAGCGCTGGCGTGCCAGCAGAATTCAATGTGGGACGCCTGCGCTGCGCTTGACATCCCCTACGCAGATTCACTCAGGCGATGCTTTTTCCTTTGAGCTCATTTTTACTTTTACTCTTGATCCATAGTCAAAGCAGAATGCCTGCAATGCAAGCCGTCATGAAGCACGCCAGCGTTCCCCCCAGCATTGCCTTGACGGCGATTCTCGCGAGGTCTTTCTGTCGTTCCGGAACCAGGCTGCCGATTCCGCCAATCTGAATTCCAACTGACGCAAAGTTTGCAAATCCGGCTAAGGCATAAGTCAGGATGATTTGCGTTCGCTCGGTCAGGTGCACGACCGACTCAGGTTTCTGCCAATCGGTCAACCGGCTGTAAGCGACGAACTCGTTAGCCACCATTTTCAAACCGAGTAACTCTCCCGCGTGGAAAACGTCACTACGGGGAATTCCCATCGCCCACGCCAGTGGCGAGAACACATAGCCGAGAAATGTCCCCAGCGACCATTCAAGATGAAACAATCCGCCGGTCCAGATGATCAACGCGTCCAACGCGGCAACCAGAGCCGTGAACGCAATCAGCATGGCCGCCACGTTAAGTGCCAGTTTCAGCCCGTCGGTCGCACCGAGCGTCGCCGCTTCGACGACGTTGGTGCCCGTTCGCTTGATTTCGGGGATGGCTCCGCCGGCCGTTTCCGGAGTTCCGACTTCAGGGACCATAATTTTGGCGATGAGCAACGCGGCGGGGGCCGAGATCACCGACGCGGTCATCAGGTGCCCCGGGTCAATCCCCATTCCGACATAAACCGCGAGAACTCCGCCAGCGATCGTCGCGAAGCCGCCGACCATCAAAGCCATCAATTCAGACTCAGTCATCTTCGGTAGGTACGGCTTGATGACGAGCGGCGCTTCGGTCTGTCCGACAAAGATGTTGGACGCAGCCGACAAGGTCTCGGCTCCGGAAGTTCCCAGCGTCCGCTGCATGACACTGGCGATCGCTCGAACCACGACCTGCACGATTCCCAGGTAGTACAGAACCGACATCACCGACGAAAAGAAAATAATCGTTGGCAGGATGCCGAAGGTGATTGTCCTGAGGAGAGTTTCACGCGGCGGGAAACCGATATCGTCGGGCCTGGGGTTCACGCCAAAGACCAGCTTCGAGCCTTCGTCGGTAAACGTCTGCATGTTCTTAAACACGTCGCCAAGCCATTGAAACAGCGTCTGGCCGGGGTCGGTTTTGAGGACGAGTAGTGCCAGGCCGAACTGCAAAGCCAGACCGCCGGCAACGATGCGGAAGTTGATTTTCTTCCGGTTGGTGCTCATCGCCCAGGCGAGGCCCATCATTACAAACAGACCGCCGAAACTCACAACGCGTTCCATTCAGATGTTCCTGTGGTTGTGAATTGAACTTTGAGGACGGGCTGTCGCGACACTGATTTCTGACGGTTAATCAAACGGGCAGGCCGCGTTCGGTGCGAATCCGGTTAACTTCGTCCATGACTTCGTTGACGATTTCGCCGTTTCGCTCGATCGATCGAAACTCGAAAACGCTGACGGCAACGTTGATCGCAACCGTCAGCACGGCGATTGTGAGATGCACGGTCGACGGAGCAAAGCCAAACCAGCCTTGAAACCCAACCGCTGAACCCGGATCGGCGGCGGCGCCAAATGCTCCAGTCATGATCAGCATCAGAATGCACGCGGTGATGCCAGGCATCAGGCGATATTTGATCTTCTGATTCTCCGCGTGGAATTGCGCTGAAAGTTTGTACGCTCGCGATGTTTCCTCGACCCACCGTCCCGTGCCCATGAAATAGGTCAGAGCGATTGCGTGAACGAGCGATGCGAATATTAAACCGCCAACTCCCAGCAGCATGTGTCGATTCACGCCGTCCTGCTCAGTGATAAGAGTCGGGTCGCCAATTCCCAGACCGAGAAAAAACACGATGGCGACCAGCAGGGTGCCAGCCATGCAGAGCGATAGAAAAATCCGTGACACAGGAGTGCTCAGTTTACTGGTTGCGGGTGGGGATCGAGGTTGAAGAGTTGGGCGAGGTCGTATCTTAGCCGCCCGTTTAAAGAGTGTGCCACTGGCTTCGCCAGTGTTGTGTTCGATTGGCAGTCCAACGGAATTCCGCACTGGCAGAGCCAGTGGCACACACGTTCAATTTGCAGTTTCTAGTGGACTTCGTCAGGCGGAGCCTGACCTACGACTTTCTGAGCGATGCCCAGTCGGCGTCGGCTTTGGACAGGAACGCGGTCATGCCGAGTTCCGGCTCGCCGGTTGGGTAACACTCGGCGAACGCTTTTGATTCAGCCAGAAACTGGGCCTCTGCATCCGGGCCTTCGAACCGGGCGATGAGTTTCTTAGAGGCGGCTCGGGCGTGCGGGCCTCGGCTGGCGACGAGCTTGACCCGTTCGTCGATGACGTCTCGGAATTCTTCTTCGGTGACGAACTGATCGACAAGTCCCAGCTGAAGGGCTGTCGCCGCTGGAACCAGTTCGCCGGTCAGAATCATTCGCCGAGCGACAGCGCCGCCAAGCAACCGAGTGGCGCGAACCGTTCCTCCCCAGCCGGGCAGGACCCCAATGCGAGTTTCCGGCAGACCGATCACTGCATCTTCGGCCGCAATTCTCATATCGCAGGAGAGGACGAGTTCCGTTCCGCCGCCCGCGCAGGCTGCATGGATCGCCGCGATCGTCGTTGCTGATAAGGCGGCGACTCGGTTCATCAATGCCTGGCCTTGCTGCGAATTCTCGAATCCGGTTTCTGCGTCAAGTGATCGCAGTTCGTTGATGTCGGCTCCGGCGATGAAGGTCCGCCCTTCTGCCTCGAAGACGACAACGTTGATTTCGCCACGCTGTTCGATTTCTTCGAGAACTTCGTGCAGGCGATCGCGAGTCTCAGCTCCGAGAAGTTGAATGCCCTTTTTGCCAGATAGCTTAACTCTGGCGACAGGGCCGTCGGCCGTTAACGTGACTTCAGTGGCCATCGTAGGTTGCTCCACATTCAGAAGGTTCCGGAACGCAGAGGTCGAAGAGAAAAACACGCAGAGGTTCGGGAGACTCTCCTCTTCTCTGCGAGTCCTCAGCGAACTCTGCGTTCTGATAATTCTTAATTCTCATACAAGGCGGCGAGGTGTTCTTCGTAGCGGCTGATGATGTGGCGGCGACGGACTTTCAGGGTCGCCGTTAGTTCGTCGTCTTCGACCTGGAACGGTCTCGCCAGCGCCAGGAACTTCTTGACACGCTCTG
>JBLFXD010000600.1:0-4884 GCA_047611045.1 Planctomycetaceae bacterium
CGGCCCCGACGACGACTCAAGTGTCCAGACACTGAAAGATGACCATGACTAAGATCGAAGAGTCCCGAGTCGAAACGCGACGTCGATTTCTTGCAGTGGCAGGTGGGGCGGCGCTGAGTCTGCCGTGGCTCGAAAGTTTCGTCAGCCGAGCCAGCGCTAAAGACGGCGGTAAAACATCCGAGTCGGCGCAGCGTCTGGCTTTCTTCTACCTCCCCAACGGAATCGTTCGACGAGGCTTCTTCCCTGGCGAGGGCGACCGACCTCTCCCGAGCTTCGCGAATCAGAACAACGTCTGGCGGTTTGAGGGTAAACCGACTCCCGTCGGCTCTCACCCTTTGACGTTCACGCCAACGCTGGCTCCGCTGCACAAGATGCGGGACCGGATCTCCATGATCACGGGCATGGACCGCACGTTTCAGCATGGGACGGATTCGCATGCTCAGGCTGCGTCCTGCTTTCTGACGAGCGTCGCGCCGTTTGAAGTGAAGAATTCCGCGTACCCGCTCGCCCGAACTCTGGACCACATCGCTGCCGACGGCATCGGCCAGAAGACGCCATATTCAACGCTCGAATTGAGCTGCAACGACCACAAGAACAACATCGAATCTATCTACTTCGACAATATGTCCTGGTATGGGACCGGCCATGTCGCTCCCTCGATGAGAAACCCGCGACACGTCTACGACCGTCTGTTCGGCACGCGAGCCAACACACGATTCCGCAACATCACCGATCTGGCACTCGGCAACGCTCGTCAGTTACAGCAGCGGCTGAGCACGTCCGACCAACGAAAGTTTGACGAATACTTCGAAGCGATCCGCACCATCGAAAAGCGAATGGACCGGATCGACTCGATGAAGTCTGAGCTGGCCGCCGCCAAAGTTGAACGACCTGCCGAGATCCTGCCGCGCAACGAGTACATCCACCTGATGGGTGATCTACTGGTGACTGCGTTGCAGAGCGGCCTGACGAATGTCGGTACGCTGATGGTCGGCCCGGAACGATGGACAACTCCCACCAACTGGGAGGGCATTCTCGACAAGCCTCACAGTCATCACGCCATGACACATAACCCACAAAGGCATCTTGAGGACCTGCTCAAGCTCGACAACTTCCACGTTTCAGCATTCGCAAGACTGCTCGAACGAATGGACGGAATCGAAGAAGCCAATGGGACGACGCTGCTCGACAACACAATCTTCACGCTCGGCGCCGGCCTGGGTGACGGCACGACTCATCAATACAACGATCTGCCGCTGGTCGTCGCTGGTGGCGGAGGCGGAGCGTTGAAACTTGGCAACCACATCCACTGCAAACCCGGCACGCCGCTGGCCAATCTCTGGCTGACCCAGCTGCAGACACTGGGCATCAAACGCGAGTCCTATGCCGACAGCACCGGGCCTTTCTCCGAAATTCTGGCCTGATAACCAGAGCGGAAACCAGCGATCGAAGGCCAGTTCGACGAGACGTTCCTGCGACGAGTTTTTTCGCGTTAGGAGACTGTTATGCGAAGCGTGTTTGCGAGTCTGTTGGCCGTAGCGATCTCCGTCGCAGCGGCAATGGCAAATCTCCAGGTCGATGAAGGTAAGACGTGCCAACTGGAGTTGCGCGTTCTGAGTGATTCGGGACAACCGATTCCCGCCGTCCTGCGGTTTCAGGACGCAACTGGCCAGACACTGAAAGTCACCGAGCTGCTCAGCCGCGGAGTCGGTCTCGACGATGACCTGCCGATTCACGATTGGTACGCCTTGCCGAATTCCGCCACCGTCACCGTGCCTCGCGGATCAGTGACGGTCTCGGCGTTTTCAGGACTCGAAACAGAAACCGCATCCATCAGGATCGACGCGACGAGTGAGAAAGCAACGGCGACGATCAAACTAAAAACGTTCTGGGATCGGAAGAAGGATCGGCTCATCTCAGGAAACACTCATCTGCACATCATGAAACTGTCGCGTCAGGACTGTGATCGGTACCTCGCAGAAATACCGAAGGCCGATGACCTGGACGTTCTGTTCCTCTCTCACCTGGAACGGGCAGACGCGGATCGGACCTACATTTCCAACAAGTACAACAAAGGCGACCTCGACGGCCTCGCGGCGAAATCTGGAGTCGTTTTCGGAAATGGCGAAGAGCATCGTCACAACTTCAGCGGCTTCGGAGCCGGCTATGGCCACGTCATGCTGCTCAACATTAAGGAACTCATTCAGCCGGTAAGCATCGGTCCGGGGATCATGAAAACCGGCCACGATGGGATCCCGCTAACCCGAGGCATCCAGCAGGCGAAACGCGACGGCGCAACCACGATCTGGTGCCATAACGTGTTCGGCGTCGAATCTGAGGCGAACTGGCTGCTCGGTCGGCTGGACGCGATGAACATCTACGACGGCGGGCAACGGGCTGGCTTCGACGAGCGGTTCTACCAACTACTCAACGTCGGCCTGAAGGTTCCATTCTCCACCGGAACCGACTGGTTCATGTACGACTTCTCCAGAGTTTACGTACCAGTCGAGGGTGACCTCACAGCAGCGAGCTGGCTGCTGTCACTCTCCGCCGGCCGAAGCTTCATCACAAATGGTCCGCTGTTTTCGTTCCGCGTCGACAACTCGCAGATCGGCGACACAATCGAACTGAAGAAGCCCGGTCAGGTCACCGTGCACGGTCAGATCCACGGGCGGACCGACTTCAAAGAACTCGAGCTTGTTCACAACGGCGAAGTGGTTTCCTCGGCACAAACAACTCGCGACGGCGGTCACTTCGTCGCAGAACTTCACGAGCCGATCAGAATAAACGGGTCCGGCTGGTTGGCGATCCGAATCCCGCCGCCGGATCTGAAGGGCGACACAACACCGAAGAATGAATTCGGCCGGAAACTCTACGGACACACCAGCCCGATCTACGTCGAGGTCGGCGGCGAAAGCCTGTTCGATCCGAAAGTCGCACGCGGTCTCATCGAAAAGATGAAGCTGGCTCAGGCGATGATCAACAAGCAAGGCCGCTTCGAAGACGAGCAGGCCCGCTCGCGAGTGCTCGACGTTTACGAAGATGCGACAGAGAAACTGAATTCACGACTCGGTGATTAAGACTGAAGCCTCGACCCGGATTTCGAACAGAAGAAAATCGCCAACTTCACGGAAAACCCCAACAGGACACACCAATGAAGACATTCCTCACTCTGGCGTTGTTGACTGGTTTGCTCGCACAAGTCAGTTTCGCCGCCGACGTCGAAGCGTGGCTGGCAAAACCAATCCTCGATCCGAACCTGCCTCAGAGACAGGTTGAAGATTACTGCGAGGCCCGGGTGCTTCGGATGCCAGAGGTCGAATCGGCGAAAGAGTGGGAGGCTCTGGCGAAAAAGTATCGCGAGGACACGCTGCGGGAAGTTGTCTTTCGCGGCGAGGCTGCGAAGTGGCGAGAGATGGAGACGAAAGTCAAATTCCTCGACACAATCGAAGGCGGGCCGGAGTATCGGATCAGGAAGCTGATCTACGAGGCCGTGCCTGGTCTGTGGATTCCTGCGTTGCTCTACGAACCAAAGAACCTCGACGGGCCGGCGCCGGTTGTGCTCAACGTAAACGGCCATGATCGGAAGGACGGCAAGGCGGCAGACTACAAGCAGACGCGGTGCATCAACCAGGCGAAGCGTGGCATGATCTCCCTAAACGTCGAATGGGTCGGCATGGGGCAGCTGCAGTCGCCCGGGTTCGCCCACTACAAAATGAATCAACTGGATCTCTGCGGGACCAGCGGACTGGCTCCGTTTTATCTGTCGATGAGTCGCGGGCTGGACATCCTTTTGCAGCACAAGCACGCCGATCCAGATCGAGTCGCGGTGGCCGGACTGTCCGGTGGCGGCTGGCAGACGATCATCATCAGCTCGCTGGACGAACGCGTAACGCTGTCGGATCCGGTGGCCGGCTACTCGAGTTTTCTGACACGCATCCACAACCACTCGGACCTGGGCGACTCTGAGCAGACGCCGGTCGACCTGGGAGCCATTGCTGACTATGCCCACCTGACTGCCATGCGGGCTCCGAGGCCGACGTTGCTCACATTCAACCTGAATGACAACTGCTGTTTCGCGTCACCGCACGCGTTGCAGCCGCTGCTCGATGCCGCGAAGCCGATTTATAAGTTGTACGACAAAGAGGACAGCCTCCGCTGGCACGTCAATGAAGACCCCGGCACGCACAATTTCGGCAAGGACAATCGCCAGGCCCTGTACCGAATGTTCGGTACGTTTTTCTATCCGGACGACAAGACATTCGACGCCAACGAAATTGCGTGCGAAGACGAGCTGAAGACTAAAGAAGAACTCCAAGTCCCGCTGCCCGAAGGCAACGCAGATTTTCATTCGCTCGCTGTCAAGCTCAGCGAATCGTTGCCGAAGCCGCCATCCGGAGCGATTGCCGGCAAGCCGATCACAAACAAGATGTACCGGGAAGAACTCGCTGCCGTCCTTCGGCTGGAGTCACCGCTAATGGTCACTGCTGAGAAAACCGGAGAGCCGACGTCAGAGGAAGGCATTACCGGGACACAGTGGAAACTGCATGTCGGCGATGAGTGGACCTTGCCCGCGGTTGAACTCGCACCGGCCGGTTACGAAGCAACGTCAATCGTTCTCGGAGACGCCGGTCGCAAGACACTCGCGGCAGAAGTCAAATCGCTCCTCGCCAGGAAGCATCGAGTCATTGCCGTCGACCCGTTTTACCTGGGCGAGTCCAGAATTCCAGCGCGTGATTTTCTGTTTGCCTTGACCGTCTTGACCGTCTCGACCGTCGGACGCCGGCCGCTCGGTATTCAGACGAGCCAGATCAGCGCGGTCGCTGAATGGGCGAAGGCCCGCGACAAAGACAAGCCGGTCCACGTCCACGCGTTTGGTCCTCG
>JBLFXD010000601.1:0-4883 GCA_047611045.1 Planctomycetaceae bacterium
CAATCTCCACTGTCACCAGCCGCCTTTTTCGCGCCAACATCAACTCTCAAAATGTGCGAAACTAGAAGTTAGGGACGAGTGATCGTTTCGCGCAACTCTTCGTGTCTTTCTGTTTGGATTCAGCTTGATCAAAAGATCGCGAAAAAGCCGAAACTAACATACTCGAAGGATTGGCGATCAATTCGTAACGGGAAAGTGGACGTGAACCTGATCGTGCATCGTGTAGAAGCGAAACTGTTTTCCGTCGTGAATAAACAGCCCGCTGGACTTGTTCTCGGAGATCGGTCGCAGCGGGTTCCCATGAAACTTCTTCCAGGTGCGAAGATCGTCTGATACGGCGATGCCACTGGCCCAGAGTTTTGATCCCGCCTTCGAGCCATGGATCGACGCGTAGTATCGGCGTTTGTGCTTGAACACCTGATTCATCGCGATCAGATCGACGTCGAATTTGTCTGGGCCGGGAATCATGACAGGGGCGTCGCTGACGTTCGTCCAGACTTTCATGTCGCGAGACGTCGCCAGCCAGATGCCAGCGTCTCGACGCTCGTAGAACAGATTCCAGACCCCGTCTTCGTGATAGGCGGTTGGTGTGCCGTAGGGGCCGGGCTCGATGGGCTGTCCATTGGCCTTGCGAACGTCGAGCACTCCGACTCGTTGCCACGCAACGCCGTCAGTCGACTTCAGCAAGTGCGACTGGTCGCCTTTCCCCTCGGCAAACATGTAGAGAGTTCCGTCGTGCGGAACGATCATCAGGTCTTCGACCCAGACGTCATCGTAGATCGGGTTGCCGGGGTGAGCCGTCCATTTCACGCCGTCGGGCGAGGTGGCCAGTCCGAGTTTCTTTTGCCCTTCGCGAGTGCCGTCGTAGCCGGTGTACCACATCCGCCACGCGGCCGTTCCAGCGGCGGCGTTCTTGTCGAACAAGATCCAGCCGCGCTCGCGAATCTTCACGTCCCAGTGACCTTCACCCTGTGCGATGAAGACGGGATTCCCGGCGACCGGGGAAAAACTTGTCAGCTCTTTCGGAAACAGCTCCGCAGCGTTGGCTGAATTCGCACAGCCGCAAAGCAACGTCGTGACGACAGCGAGTCGTGAAAATGTGAGCAACGGCATTTCTATTCCTCAATGTCGATCTGATTCCAGGGCATGGGCATGTCCGGCTTCTGCGATTGGTGACGTACTCGTACGTCTTTCGGGCGTTCCTGGAAAAACTTGACGATGGCGTCGAGCTGTCGAACAGCTTCGACGTAAATTTTCTCGCCTTTTTCTTTGGTTGCCAGCTCCGGCTCGCCGATCACCCCGCGAGCGGAATAACTGCTCGTCCAGGACGTCAGCGCGGCCGCTCCGGATCCGTGCAGGTCGACCCACATGTAAGGGTTGTCTTTGGTCACCGTGCTGATGTGGTTTTTGATGCGGTCTTTGCGAACCCCATCTTCGTCGAGAAAGAGATAGAGCGAGGTTTCCAGTTCGCAGGCATGAGCGCAGCCGCCGGGAAAAGTGCTCTCCCGCCACGTTGCGTTGAATTCCGGATCGACGTTCAGCAGATTCCACCAGGCGATCAATACGCATTCGGCACTGGTTTCCAGGTTCGTCCGCCTGGCAGCGAGGTCGAGGTTCGGCATGTTCGAGCCGTGGCCGTTCAAGAGGATGATCTTCTTGAAGCCGTGATAGGCCAGCGACGTCGTCACGTCGAGTACCTGTTTGATGAAGGTTTCGTAGTGAGTGTTGATCGTGCCGGGAAAGTCCATGACGTGACCGGTGTAGCCGTACGCGATGGTCGGCAGCACGAGCACTTTGTCGGGGTTCGCTTCGCCGACTCCGCGAGCGATCGAGCCAGGGCACATCAGGTCAACGTCGAGAGGCAAGTGGTCGCCGTGCTGCTCGACGGCTCCGCATGGAATGATGCAGACCTGGTTCTGCTCAACGGCCTCGTTGATTTCCGGCCAGGTCAGTTTTTCGTAGCGGTATTCGGTTGTCGCTTTGGTTGTCATCGATCGGGGCCTTTGCTGGTTTTGTCGCAGGGCGGGCGCTGCCACGCCGGTGAAGGTGTGAGATTATTATCTGGTTGTAGTGCATTTTTCTGAAGATACGTCGTTCGAAGAATCATCGATCTGATTCCACGGCATCTTTGCAAGCAGCAGGCCCATTCCGCAGGTGTCGGTGATTCCGGCGAAGACGAGTCCCGCTCCGACAAAAGCGGCCAGGCCAATCCAATGGTTCGGCCCGAAGTAGCCGGCCGCCGAACCGGTCAGCACGAGCGATCCGGCCGCGATCCGAACCTGTCGCTCCAGTGATATCGACTTCTTGCCTCGAATGACCGGTAGTCCAGCTGCCACCCAGGCGTCGGTACCGCCTTCGACGTTGATGACGTTGCTGATTCCCGCAGCGACAAACGCGTTGCAGGCCTTTGCAGCACGGGCACCTGATTTGCAGATGACGTAGATCGGGAATCCGGCATCAGCCTGCTCACTCACAACCGTTGCCGGATTGAGTGAGTCCAGCGGAACATTCCGCGCGTGGATGCAATGAATCTGCCGAAACTCCACAGGAGTGCGCACGTCGATGACGGCAACTTCTGATGAGGATTCAGCAAGCTGTTGAAGTTGCTGCACGCTGATTGTCGCATCGGTGGTACTCATGAATTTTCTCGTTGATTAACCACCGACACGGCGGCGGGTATGACTGTCAGAATTGTGCGTCACACGTGGTGAGCGGCACCGGGTTTCACTCTCACGCGAGTGGTTGATTCTAGCTGCCGGCCGGCTCGTTGTCCGGTCGCCATCAAATTTGGCGCATTCTTGCGACCCTTCTCAAGCGAGGCGTATTGCGGTGGCTGACTGGCGGACGAGCCGTGGCGAATTTCACAACTCACTCGCGTATTGCGAGTCGGACAGAGTTGCGTAGGGGGTGACCAGCGGAGCGAATCAAACGGCTGGTGTGCCGGCGTGGGCAGTTTTCGTGTTACCAAAGCGGGTACAAAGCTCGGAATATCTCAGCGCCGGCACACCGCGAATTGCCAATCGGCCCACTTGTCACACCCTACGTCACGCTGATCAGTCTGTTGCCAGCTGGGTGAGTTGCGGAAGGTCGAAAATGTTCCAGCAGGCCGAAGCGGTAGACTTCCGAGGTGCCACTTGGTCTGGGGAAATCGTGCAGGGTTTCGGCTTCACGCCGGATCTTCATGCTGGATCGGAGTCTTCACGCGTGCAGACGGGTGTTGCTGTGAGGGCTCGACCTGGATTCTGGTTGGCGGCGAAGTCCTCGGGGGAACTCATTGAGGCGGGGCTCGTTGAGGTGGAGTCGGGCGTGGCGAGGAGTTCGTCGACGGACTTGTGGGTTGACCAGGCGTAGTAGGCGGCGACGCAGCAGGCTGAGGTGGCGGAGGCGTAGTACATGGCTGAGAAGGGGTCGGCGAAGCCGGAGGCTCGGCAGGTGTCGATGATCCAGCCGAGGAGTGGGGCGGAGATGGCGACTCCGACTTCGGTGAAGCCGAGGATGATGGTGGTGCCGGTGCCGCGATATTCGCGCGGGAAGGTTTCGGTGCCGAGTGACACGACCGATGGAAACAGCAATGCGTGGCCGAAGCCGCAGGTGAGGGCCGGGATGATCAGCTGCCATTGCGAGGTGACTTGAGACAGCATCAGGTGTCCGGCTGCGTGTCCGGCCAACCCGACGAGCAACAGGCGGTGCCGTCCCAGTCTGGCGGCCCAGGTCGAGGAGGCTACTCGGAAGATGAACGCCGAAAAGCAGTAGCCGAGGAAGAACGTGCCGATGCCGCCGAGTCCTCGTTCGGCAACCATGCGCGACAGGAACACAGTCGTGACGGTAAAGCTGACACCCATCATCAGGGCGACGGCGACGATTGGGCCGGGCCAGTATCGGAGCACCAGGCGGTGCGGCCAAGGCGTTTCGTGTGGGCGAGTGTGGTTGTCGCCTTTTGTGATCATCACGGCGAGGACACCGTGCCCCACCGTCAAGACGGCGGCCAGTCCGAAGAGAATGTAGAAGCGCGTGTGGTTTTCGCCGGTGACGGCAAAGATCAGGTCGCCCAGTTGCGAGCCCAGCACCATCCCGATGAATCCGCTGCTGCCAAAGTTGCCGACCACTTCGGTACGACGTGCTCGCGGTACCTGATTCTGAACGTGCAGGATTGCCGCTGTTGACATTCCGGCAACGCCTGCGGCGAACGCGATTCTCGCGACGAAAATGCTCCACGACACGTCGCGGCACAAGGCGAAAACGATGCAGCCGGCAACAAACATCAGCGTGCTGATGCACCAGACGATTCTCGTTCCGTACCGGTCCAGAGCGCGGCCAAGAAATATCCGACTGAATAACGCTCCGAGCATTCCGACCTGGACGATTTCGCCCGTCGTGGTCTCGGTGCCGCCCAGGAATCTAACCAGGTCGGCAAAGCGAAACGTCATCGCATTGGCCGTCACCATCAGCAGGTTTCCGGCGTAGCACAACCAGAAGACGCGGTCGTAGACGTTGCTCACTTTTGGTGAGCAAACTTCGGGTGCCAGGTTGTCGGTTGAACTTTGGGGCATGGTGGGTGACGTGGGCGCGTCGGTGCGGGAAGATTGGTTGAGGCAGAGAGAATGAAGTCAGGGCAGGGGAGAGGCGGGATGCTTTGTTCTGGTCGGACTCGGCGGTGCGGTGAAAGGTTCACCAGCTGGCTGGCGAAGGTCAGCCACCGAATGCACCGTATCGACGAACTCCGCGTGCGAAGGCGACTCGGTTGGCGATAAGCAGGCCGAGCACCCAGCAGACTTCGATGGTGAGTTCTCGAATCAATTCAGCATGCGAAAACTTGCCGAGCATGATTGCGGCGGGAAAATAGGCCAGATACTGAAACGGCAGGTATTGGACCACGACGCCGA
>JBLFXD010000602.1:0-4881 GCA_047611045.1 Planctomycetaceae bacterium
TTTCAGACCAACGACTACTCGGTGCCAACTGAGTACGCGCATCGTAAGATCACGATCGTGGCCACGGTCGATGAAGTACGACTGATCTGTAGCGACCAGCTGGTGGCCCGTCATCCTCGTCACTGGGGTCGCGAGAAGCCGATCTTCGATCCGGTGCATTATCTGGCTTTGCTGGAACGTAAGCCGGGTGGGTTCGATCACGCGAAGCCCCTGGAGAACTGGGACCTGCCCGTTTCCTTTGGCATTCTGCGTCGCCGCCTGGAAGCGGAACTCGGCGGCCACGGAACACGGGAGTTCATCAAGGTGCTCCGGTTACTGGAACGTCATTCGATGCCAGCTCTCAAGCAAGCCGTGCATAACGGACTGGAGATCGATGCCACCAGCGCCGATGCCATTCGGATCATCCTGGAGTATCAGCAGGAAGAGCCCGTGGCGTTGTTCAGTCTGGACGGCCGACCGCATCTGAAGCTGGTACGCGTCGCTCAAACGGATGTTGCCGTGTACCAGACGCTGCTCGGGAAAGGAGCCACAGTATGAAGAAAACCGAAACGAAAAGTACCGTTCTACTGCAGCATCATCTCAAGGCGTTGAAGCTGCCGACGATACTGGCAGAACATGAAAAGGTCGCGGCTCGATGCGCCACTGATAACGTGGATCACCTGGCGTTCCTGTTGCAGTTGTGCGAACTGGAATTGATCGATCGTGAACGTCGAGCCGCCGATCGGCGGCTCAAGTCGGCCTGCTTCCCGAATCACAAAACGCTCGACACGTTCGACTTCAAAGCTCAGCCATCATTGAACAAGGTGTTGATCACCGAACTCATGAGAGGTGAGTACATCGACAAGCGAGAGAACATCCTGCTTGTCGGTAATTCCGGTACGGGCAAAACGCACATCGCCACTGCATTGGGAATCGCCGCGTGTGGTCACGGGCGTCGCGTTCGATTCTTTCAGGTCACGGAGCTGATCACACAATTGATGGAAGCTCGTGAAGAACGCGTGCTGATGCGGTTACGTAAACAACTGTCGAAGCTGGACCTGCTGATTCTCGATGAACTGGGTTATGTCCCCGCCAGCAAGGTCGGATCAGAACTACTGTTCGACGTGATCAGCACCGCCTACGAACGCAACAGCCTGATCGTGACCACCAACCTGCCATTCGAAAACTGGACTGAGGTCCTCAGCAGCGAACGACTCACTGGAGCCACTCTTGATCGACTGACTCACCGCTGCCACATCCTCGAAGCATCCGGAGAAAGCTACCGCCTCCTCGATGCAAAACGCCGCAAACGACCAGTCCGCTCAAGCCCGGACGACACAAAGACGAAATAAGTAAGACACACCCCCGGTAACGAGTCGCCAGCCACGCTCCACCGGGACACCACTACCAACACCGCGCTGTGAAATCCGCCCGCCGCCTGCTGAGTTATCTAACCGCCGTATGCAAGCGACTGCAGAGCACGTCGCAGTCGAAGCTCCTTGGCCCAACAAAGGGTGAGTAGCACGACCAGCACGCTGCTGGCCGCGAAAAGAGCAGACGTCATTGGGGGTCTCCTTTTGAACGGAACTGTGAAAACGGAAAAAGCCCCGCCCTCCAGGCATCTCGTGCTGAGATGACCGAAAGACGGGGCTTTGAACTCGAATTTCAGGGGCTGGGAAAGCTAAGCGTCCCTTTCAAGTAATAGTGACACCGATCGAGCGTTTATTTAGGTTCCGAACGTCTCTACGCTTGCTTCAGACATCCGCCCCACCGATCGCATCAGCGTCATGATGGTCTGCCGAATGTGTTGCGGCAGGTTCGGCCGCAAGTCAGGAGGAAAGCAAGATCAAGCTCGGTTTGTGCCTGTGATTGTCCATAAGTGTCGCCCAGCGGCGAGAACGACCAGCAAAAGACTGTCTTTTTGAATGTATATGTCTCTCGTGTAGCCCTGTGTACATGGTCATGTACAAGTTGGGATACGAGAGACCTTTCTATTCGAGATCTGGCCCGCAACGGTTGGCTGCCAATCGAGTTACTGATGGAGTCCATGATTATCAGATGATCTCAGAGTTTCGAGACGCTCTGATAGCTAAGAAAAAGGCAGAAGCCGGGGCCACTCGGCCCCGGCTTCTGTCATACGACCCGGAAACCGTTGATGTTGATCACCCACTGGCCGGTATCTGGCTGGCCAGATCGCGGGCCTTTCGGATCGTCGGTTCCGACTTGCCGAAGTGTTCGACAGCCGCCTTCATTGTCGAACCGGGGTAATCGAAAAACTGGGCCACTGACACCGCATTCTCCTGTGGCCACGTTCGGCGGTTTGGCTGGCTGACGGCTTTGCCGAACGCCTCCAGCCCGTGACGATCGCGAGCGTACCCGAGAGCCTTCCGGATTGTCGGGACGGTCTTTCCGAAGTGGTCTCCAGTGGCTTCCATCGTAGCTTGTGATTCCAGCCGGAAACGGGCCACTTCTTCGGCATGTTCCTCAGACCAGGACAGCCGCTCCGGGACCAGGAATACGTCTTCCGTGAACCACTCCGGCCCGAGTCCATCGAATCGACGCAGGTCCACGGCGAAGTCGTTGGCGTCAGCAGCGAAATTGTCGTCGTCGAAGACGTCGCCGACATTCCTGCGAGTCCGGCGTCGCCCCGTGGCGACAGCGGACTCGGGATTTGACGAAATGGGAATGTTGTTGCTGGCCGTGGACACCAGATCGAGGTCCTCGGCCAGGCAGCCCAGTTTGCAGGTCTTGACAACAACCCTGCCGTCACTGTCACAATAGATCCCGTCGATGTGCTGCGACAGCAACACGTTAGTTGCTGAGGCATTCTCGCCTGCCAGAACCTCCGACAGACAATTCAACCGACTGGCGACAAGTTCGGGATCGACGGCGGTCCGGCAACAGGATTCCCTGGCTCTCAGTTCGGACAGTTCGGAATCGATCTGATGTATCCGAGCCTCTGACGCCTCGAACTCAGATTCGACAGCTGCCCGAATTGAGGCAGCCAGGCCAGGGTTTCCCAGGGACTGAAGCCATCCGGTTCTCTGCTGCTCAAGACGCCGCTTCTCGTCTTCCAGCCCCTGAGCCCGTTCTGTGGAGTTCGGCAGAAGATTCTCAAGTTCACGAACAACGAGCTGAAGTAGTTCGACGAAGCGTGGGTTCTCTATCAACTTTTCTGTGGTCATGGGATTGTCCCTCTCCGGAACATGAACGATCGAGTGATTTGGGGGATGGAACGCGACAGCTGGCTATGCCTCACCGAACAGCAGTCGGTCACTGGGTTCTATCGTTTCTCACAACTTGCTGGCGGCACTTACTCGGTTCGTGTTGTTAGCGCGGCAGGCGATGAGCAGCAGTTTCCTCGGGACAACTCACTGAGTATCTCCGATGTCGACGTTGGTGACTTTCCACAGTCAATTGCCACGGGCTCGTTCAATACAAATACGGACTCCGTTCCCGACCTTGTCGTGGCGAATGTCTTTACAAACGATCTTTCCATCCTGCTGCGAAACGGGAATTCATTTACTGCCGCCCAAAGCGTCTTCACCGGTTCGTTTCAGCCTCGATCCGTCGCTGTGGCAGATTTCAATCAGGACGGAACGGACGATCTGGTAGTCGGGCACGAGGCGACCAACGTCGTTTCCATTCTGCTCGGCCAGGGCGATGGGACGTTTGGAAATCCCATCACATTGAACATGGGCGGTGGTCAGACGACCGTGTCAACAGGGCTGTTTACCGATGACGCCTTCCCCGACATCGCCGTCACGAGTGCCGTCAGCAACCAGGCCTTCGTCATCGGCAACACAACGGGCACCAACTTCAGCGTGCTGCACACGTTGTCAACTGGGTCGATTCCTTCGCGTGCTGAGTTTGCGAATCTCGAAGTGAACAACCTGTTCAACGCCAACAGCAATCCTGATCTGGTAGTTTCCAGTTTCGGTACCAACCTGGTTGAGACCTATTTCAATTCGGGGAGCGGTTCTCTTTCGGCGGCGTTCACCGCTTCAGTGGGCACGTCTCCATCCGATCTGGCAGTGGCCGATTTTGATCAGGATGGGAAACTCGATGTCGCTACGGCCAATCAGTTTTCGGACAATGTCACCGTTCTGTTCAACAATGGTTTCAACGGGCAATTCGATCCCGCACGCACGGTAAGCTATCCGGCGGGTTCCGGCCCGACGGCAATCGAAGCGGTCGACATGAACGTCGACGGGCTGCTGGATCTGGTTGTAACGAACGCCAGCGATTCTAACTTGGCCATATTGTTCAATCTGGGCGGCGGCGTCTTTCAGGCGCCTCAGAATTTTGGGGTGGGAGTCTTCCCAGTACGTCTGGCCTGGTCGGTCGCCACAGCAGACTTCGACCAGGATGGCGACCCCGACCTGGCGGTGGCGAAGGGAGTCTCCAATCAGGCGGCGATTCTCGACAACACACTCACCGAAGGCGCCTACCGAGTCATCCTGTCGGGCGATGGCGACGAAACGGTCAGTAACCTCAATTTTATTGCTCAAGATGGCTTCCCTGGAGTACTAGTCACTGAATCGGCAGGCACGACGATTGTTTCTGAGTCGATTTCAACAGACTCGTTTGACGTCGTGCTGACGCTGCAGCCGGGTTCGGATGTGGTGGTGCAGGTGGTCAGCGGCGATACCGACGAAGCGACGGTGGCTCCGGCCAGCCTGACGTTCACCTCCGCGAACTGGGATACGCCGCAGCCGGTCACGGTGACGGGCGTTGATGACGATCTGATTGACGGTTCGCAGGACTCGACGATCACGGTGTCGGTAGTCGACGGTTCTTCGGACGATGCGTTCGACGGGCTCAGTACGACGGTCACGGTCTCCACAGTGAGCGATGACGTGGCGGGTTTGACTGTTGCGGAGTCTGGCGGGAACACGAGCG
>JBLFXD010000603.1:0-4878 GCA_047611045.1 Planctomycetaceae bacterium
TGATGCACGCCGATGCTGCGGTGAATCTGGTAATGCAGTCCGATCTGTTGATTCGTTGCGTAGTCGTTGCCGGATAGCTGGACCCGGTACATGCCGAGGTTCGAATTCATCACGCCGGGGCGATCGACATCTTCGGTGTAAACCTGAGGCAGCGTGATGAACGCCCCGCCGTCGTCCGGCCAGCTTTTCAATTGAGGAAGCTGATCGATCGTCGTTTCGCATTCCAGAATTGAACCGCGTCGTGACTTCTTCGGCAGCATGTGGAGTGCTGTGAACGGCGCTCCGAGATACCGCCACGGTCGCTTCGCGCAGCTGGGCGGATCGACTTTCAGCTCGACCAGCCGGCGCACGGCTTCCATCGTGTCGCGAAAAATGAAGTGGACGCGTTCGCGAGTTCCGAACAGGTTGCTCACCATCGGAAACCGGCAACCTTTGACGTTCGAAAAGTACAACGCCGGGCCGCCCGCTTCGTAGACTCGCCGTTGAATCTCTGCCGCTTCGAGTTGCGCGTCGATTTCCGTCTCGATACGGACCAGATGCCCGGCCCGCTCAAGATCAGTCACGCACTCACGCAGATTTCGATAACCCATCAACACCACCGGAGACCACTAAGTACGCGTCACCCGAAAAAAAGGATCGCAATTCTCCGTTGCCGAAGCTGCCAGCTTCGGACCGACGCTGGCAGCGTCGGCAACGACACGCTCCACCTTGTATCCAACCCATAATTCGTGGGACGACTACTAAGCTTCGAGAATTCTCGACCGCACAACACAGGAAGATAAAGTTCTGTCCGGCGGTTTGTAGACGGAACTCAGTGTGGAGACAAAGCCGAGGCACGCATGACGTGGCCGCTCGCGGCTGGTAACTTTGTTCATGAAATTCCGTCAACCGCCTGCCAACCCGAGATTCCCGCTCCATGATTGAAGTCGATGCTTCCAACGTGCTTAACTACCTGGCAACTGAAGGGAGGCCTCAGTGGGAGCAGTTGGGTCTCGATGCAGACGTGCTTGCGAATTCGGTTGCGGCCGAGTTGGCGTGGGGTGTTTCGAACATCGTCATCCGCATCGACACGCCGGTTCGAAGCTTCGTCGTGAAGCAGTCGCGCGAGCAACTGCGAACGAAGATCGACTGGTTCAGCCAGCTCGACCGAATCTGGCGCGAGGTCGACGTCCTGAATGTTTTAGAGACGCTGCTTCCAGCCGGGGCCGTTCCGCGAGTCCTGTCTGAAGATCGCGACAACTACCTCTTCACGATGGAAGCGATCGACGCCGACCATCGAGTCTGGAAGGCCGACCTTCTGAACGGCGTATTCGATTCGTCGATTGCCGAGACGCTCGCGGGGCATCTGGCGGCGATCCATCGCGGCTCGACTGACGATGCGGAGATTTCAAAGCGAATGCGCGACCAGACGGTTTTCGACCAGCTTCGTCTCGACCCGTTTTATCGTTACGTTGCCGAAACGTGTCCGCTGTTTTCGAAGCAGATGAATTCGCTGATCGAAAACACCAATCAACGGCTCGACTGTCTGGTTCTCGCGGATTTCAGTCCGAAGAACATCCTGCTGACAAGCAGCGGCCCCGTCATCGTTGACTTCGAAACGGGACACTACGGAGATCCCGGTTTCGACATTGGGTTCTTCCTCAGCCATCTGCTTCTGAAGACGGTCATGCATCACGATCGAGCGTCCGCAGCGATCGCTCCGGCTCGGCAATTCTGGGACGTTTACCGCGAGCGACTATCGGCCGATCCGGCTCCGTCCTGGTTGGTCGACCAAAGCCGTGATTCAACGTTCGAGCGACAGTCGATCGAGCATCTGGCTGCGTGCATGCTGGCCCGTGTCGATGGGAAAAGTCGCGTTGACTATCTCACTGAATCCTGGCAGCCCGAGTTCGTTCGCGATTTCTGTGACAGTCTGCTGACCGGAGATCAGTCACTGATGCCGGACGCGTTTGACTTGCTGGAGAGATCGTTACAGTCTCGCTGACTCAATGCCGCGATCGGACGTTCCGTCGTAGGGTGGGCACCGCGCACCAATCATTTGAAAACCATCGGTGGGAATTATTGGTGGGCAGTGCCCACCCTACTTACGCACCGGCTCAAAGACGGACTTCATGACAGACCTGCCGACCGATTCACAGGACTCACACACCGGAGTCAACGATCCTCCAGCGTCGCTGTCGCTGTGGGACTCGGTCAGCATCATCGTGGGGATCGTCGTCGGCGTTTCGATTTTCAAAGTCCCAGAACGGATCTTCAGCAACGTCTCATCGCCGCTGGAAGGCTTGGCCGCGTGGGGCTTCGGAGCGGTCGTCGCCTTGTGCGGCGCGTTGACTTACGCCGAACTCGCGACACTGCATCGCCGAAGCGGCGGCGAGTACGTTTACTTGTCGCGAGCGTTCGGGCCTTGGCTGGGATTTCTGTTTGGCTGGGCTCAACTGACCGGAGTCTTCAGCGGCAGTATCGGGACGATGGCGTACGTATTTTCTGACTATGCGATCGTTCTTTTGAAGTGGGACGCGTCGACCGGAGTCGGGCTCGCGCTGTTTTCGGTCATTCTGCTGACCGCTCTTCACATCCTCGGCGTGAAGACCAGCAAGACAGTTCAGAACGTGCTGACGCTGTCGAAGCTGGTTGGCCTGGTCATGCTGCTGGGAGTTGGGCTGCTGGCAAATTCAGGCGAGTCGCTCACGACAGAAATGCCGGCGGGCGGCGGCGGGTTCGGGCTCGCGATGGTCTTCATTCTGTACGCGTACGGTGGCTGGAACGACGCCGCGATGGTCTCGACAGAGATCCGCGACTCGAAGCGAAACGTGCCGAAGTCACTGCTGATCGGCATCGGGCTCATTTCGTGCATCTACCTGCTCGTGAATCTTGCCTACCTGCGGGGACTCGGATTCGCGGCGCTTCGAGAATCAGGAACACCGGCTACTGACGTTATTGCTCAATCGAAACTGTTAAGCCCAACGGTTCGCGGGCTGAGCGTGCAGGTCATCGCCGTCTTAGTGATGCTTTCAGCTCTGGGAGCCGTTCACGGTTTAATCTTCACTGGGTCTCGGCTGTACGCGGCGTTGGGAACTGATCATGGCGTGTTTGAAAAGCTGGGCCGCTGGCACCCACAGTTGGGTTCTCCCGTCTGGTCGCTGACCGCGCAGGCAGCTTTGACCAGCCTTCTGATTCTGACCGTTGGGACGCAAATCGGGCGAAATACAGTCAACGCTGTCGTCACAAAGGTAGGCCGAAAACCGATCCCGTGGGACGACTTCGGAGGTGGCTTCGACACTCTGCTGGCCGCGACGGCTCCGGTCTTCTGGACGTTCTTCCTACTTAGTGGGTCGACGGTTTTCGTGTTTCGCATTCGCCAGCCGCAAGCTGACCGACCGTTTCGGACGCCGCTTTATCCGGTCGTTCCGCTTGTCTTCGCTCTGAGCTGCGTCTACATGATCTACTCGAGCATCTCTTTCGCCGGAGACCTCGCACTGCTTGCGCTCATTCCGCTGGCAGCGGGAATTCCGATCTTCCTGCTGAGTTCTCACACTCCAGGTTCAACAACACAGTCACGATAAATATCAGGTCAAACAATCATGGCGAAACGAGCAATCTCTGCCCCTTCCACACTGACATCAGGCGACATCTCGATCAACGAAAAGGCCGCCGTTAGCCGCGTCACGAAGATGATGGCAATCCCAGGTAAGAGCGGTGAAGAGCAAGCGATCGCCGAGTTCATCACTGACGAATTGAAGAAGGCCGGCGTTCCGGACGCGGCAATTCAGTTCGACTCGGCCCACAAAAAAAGTCACCTCGGCGGACAGATCGGAAATCTGATCGTCAAGCTGCCGGGCACGGTCAAAGCTCCTCGCCGGCTTCTGATGGGGCATATCGATACCGTCCCGCTGTGCGTGGGAGCCCGACCGGTTCGCGATGGAAACCTGATCCGACCGAAAGATTCGACGACCGCTCTCGGCGGCGACAATCGCGCGGGAGCGTGTGTCGTGCTGACGACGGCGCTGGAAATCCTGAAACGCAAGTTGCCTCATCCACCACTGACATTGCTGTGGCCGGTGCAGGAAGAAGTCGGGCTGGTCGGAGCACGACATGTCAGCGTCGCGAAACTCGGGAATCCAAAACTGTCGTTCAACTGGGACGGCGGTCCGCCCAGCATGCTCGTGGTCGGAGCAACCGGCGACGTCAACATTGAAGTTGAAGTCAGCGGAATTGCCAGTCACGCGGGGGCTCATCCCGAAGACGGCGTCAACGCCGCGGCCATCGCGTCGCTGGCCATCGCTGATCTGACTCGCGACGGCTGGCATGGTTTGATCCAGAAAGGCCGCAACTCCGGCACCAGCAACATCGGAGCCATCAACGGCGGCGAAGCAACCAACGTCGTCATGCCGAGCGTGCATGTCCGCGCCGAAGCTCGCAGTCACGATCCGAAGTTTCGGCAGAAGATCGTCGACCAGTTTCGTAAAGCCTTCGAGAGGGCCGCTCGTGAACTGAAAAACTCAGCCGGCAAACGTGGTTCAATCAGCTTCGAATCGAGATTGAAATACGAATCGTTCAAGCTCGACCTGCACGAGCCGTCCGTCGAAACCGCAAAGTCCGCAATGGAGTCACTCGGGATGGAGCCGGAGTACCGAATCTCCAACGGCGGCCTCGATGCCAACTGGATGACCGCCCACGGAATCCCGACGGTCACGATGGGCTGCGGTCAGCAGGGAATCCACACCGTCGACGAGAAGTTGAACATCGACAGCTTCCTGCAGGCCTGCCACGTCGCCATGAAACTGGCAACGACTTAGGGTCGAGCCTGCAGTGACTTCCTAGATCTCGTGAGAGCGACAGTTCTCGTCATTCCCGCGCAGGTGGGAAACCAGTACGCCA